>JAQWBI010000012.1 GCA_028706475.1 Candidatus Cloacimonadota bacterium | reverse complement strand
AGTTTGGGGCTATATGAGCGTCTGAGGTAGCCTGAATGGTCATGTTTTTCTGCCCTGATCAAGTGTGTTCGCAATGCTATTTTTTTAAAAGAGGCTGCAAAAAGCCACGAAATTCTGACCCAGTAAAAGCTATACACACGTAGTCATTTTTGTTGCGCATGAGCCCCTGAGGTGATTACAACGGCAAGTCTGTATTACCATGAACCCAATTTTGAAGCGAATGTGGCAAATCTGAAAAATGAAATACCTGGACATCTGCAATGGCTAACATCATATCTTTAATTGCTATTATAGACATGAGAACTCGATTTTTTGGGGGAATGCCAGTTAAGCCTTTCCCTTGACAAAAAACCAGGGACGCTTATCCTATGTATAAATACCCATAATGATTAAGGAGACAAAAATGAAAAAACTAGTTCTTGTTCTCATCCCATTACTGGTGTTGACCGGCTTGTATGCCGTTGAGTTTGACATTAGCGGAGAAAACCGCGCCCGAGCGGCTATCTACAACGACGCCACCGAAGTTGATGGCGGTCATATCGATAACCGTTTCAACATAGGTTTCGATTCTCAATTTCACCAAAACCTGAAATTCCGAGTTGCTGCAGAGATCGGAGACATCATTTGGGGAAATGGCGGTGGAGCCGTCGGAACAGATGCTGCATTCGACATCAAAGAATTGAATTTCGATTTTAATATCGAAGCTATCGATGCCAACATCATCGTAGGTCAACAATACTGGAATGACAGAATGAGTCTGGTGTTGGACGACTACTTCTCTGGAATCATGTTGAAGAAGCAGTTTGGCGATACCATTGATACTGAATTCGCCTGGATGAAAGTAAGAGAAGGCACTCTTACACAGAAAGACGATCATGATGTTGTCATGGCTCATGCCAGAATGAACTCGGACATGCCTTTGGGTATGTATCTGTTCTTCGGCAACTACGAGAATGTGGATGCAAGCAATCTTACTCTGATGCCATATTTGAGCATGGAAATGGGTCCAGCAGTATTTGATGCCAATGTCTTCATGGATATACAAATGCAGAATGATGACACCGAGACAGGCTTTGGTGCTGCAGTGAAAGCCAAGATAGATATGGATATCCTGGAACTGGGAGCCGACCTGCTGCTGGCTTCCGAAAACGGTTTGAGCACAGTGAGCCCCTGGTATCAGAACGGTCTCTACATCTATGGAATCGGCAAACATCATGATGGCTTGAACCTCTATTGGAACACCCCTTACCAGGGTAACACCGATATGTTCGCGAGCATTGTGGGAAATGTACGCGCTCCAGTAGCTGAAAAGATCGCTCTCTTTGGTGCTCTTGGTTACCTCACCGATATCGGAATGGAGTTCAATGCCGGTATGGAATATGAACTGATTCCTGATCTGCTCAACATGGCTGCCTATGGCGCTTATGGCATACACGACAATGAAACTAACAACTATATACTTGGTACCACAATGGCCATAGAATTCTAGATAAAATCTTTAAGAAACAGTAAAGGACATCTGCATATCGCGATGTCCTTTTTTTATGTAAAGTTCAATCTACAAGAGCGACCTGATGGTGAAGCTTAAATCCTTTATGTATTGTTCATTGGCATTTCTGTCTATATTGATGTTGTCGGAGAACATACCGTCCTTCATCACCTGTATACGGTCAGATAGTTTCAGGGCTTCATCGATGTCGTGAGTCACTAAAAGCACCGAAAGATTGAGCCTCTTCACGATGCTGGCAATCCAATCCTGTAAAGCGTTTCGCGTAAGTGCATCAAGATTTGCCAGGGGTTCATCCAACAACCATACCTTGCTTCCCGTCATACAGGTACGCGCTAAAGCAACTCGTTGCCGCAGCCCTCCGGAAAGCTGCCAGGGAAGATAATCAGCATAATTTTGAAGGCCAAATACAGGTAGTAGTGAATAAGCTTTTCCGCGTTCTTCCTTGATGTTTCTGCCCTTGACCCTTGCCGGTAAGAGCAGATTGTCAATCACCTTCAACCAAGGGAAAAGCAGATCATCTTGAGGCATATAGCCCAAATATCCGGTCTTTCCCGTGATCTCTTCATCGGTATAGCGAATGCTACCGCTATCCGGCATTGTGATACCCGCAAGCAATTCCAGTAAAGTGGTCTTTCCGCATCCGCTGGCACCTACTATGCTCACAAATTCACCTTCCTGCAGCTCAAAATCGATCTCTTTAAGCACACGGGATAGCGAGCCTTTGAATATAAAGGATTTGCTTACTCCATGTGCGGATAGTATCGTCATCAGGGCATCAAGTACTTGTTTGTAAAGGCTTTGTCTACATTGATGGATTTGCTGATAAGCTTTTCGTCACTCATCCATTTCGCAAAGCCAAACCATACATCCGAACTCTGATATCCCCAGTATTTAGCATCGGCCTGATACTGATCCGCCAGATAGTTCATGCTAAGCCTTACCTGATCTGTATTAAGCTCAGGTACGTGTTTCAGTAAGATCTCCGAAGCTTTAGCCGGCTCTTTTATACAAAATTCATAGCCTCTTTTCACTGCTGCCAGAAACTTGGCAGTAGTCTCTGGATTATCTCTCAGATAGTCCTCACTGCTGATGATCACTGGTGTATAGTAATCAAATACAGGATTCAGATCTTTTAGCGGAAGATAGTTCAGTTCTATACCTCTGTGTTCTGCCAATACGCCATCCCAGCCATAGTATATCCATTCGACGTCTGCATCTTTACCGATGGTGGAGAAGAAGTCATATACTCCTGATATCACATCCACCTTGCTGATATCTCCACCGACTCCTTCCACTACATTGGTCAGTATTGCTAACTCGGAAGGGCTGTCCCAACTGCCATAGCGCTTGCCTTCAAAGTCCTTGGGGCTGTTTATCCCCGCTTCCTTCAGAGAAGCAAAACCGGATGTATTGTGCTGAATAACCGCCGCTATGGATTGCAAAGGGATGCCTTCACTACGAGCTCGAATCACGTTCTCCTGATAGCTGACGCCAAATTCGCTCTTGCCCGTTGCTACAATCTGATCTGTGATTCCTTGCCCCGGCTGCTGGATATCAACTACCAGCCCTTCCTCGGCAAAGTAGCCGAGTTCTTGAGCTACATACAGTCCCGTATGATTTGTGTTTGGAGTCCAGTCCAGGGTTACGCTCAGTTTGTCCCCTGCGTTCTTTGATTTTCCGCAAGCAGATAAAAGCAGTAGCATCAATGCGAATAGTGTAAGTCTTCTCATTATTTCTCCTATGTATCCTAAGTCATTATCTCGTTATGCGCGGGGATGGAATTGTCTGTGGGTTTCCACCAGCCAACGCATGTCCACATGTGTATAGATTTGGGTGGTATTGATGCTTGAATGCCCCAAAAGACTCTGCACAATACGCAGATTCACTCCAGCTTCCAATAAGTGAGTGGCAAACGAATGCCGATAAGTATGAGGGCTAATGTCATGTTTGATGCCGGCTTTGACCACCGCTTCCCGCAGGATTTTCCAGAAACCCATGCGTGATAGCTTTTTACTAAAGCGATTCAAGAACAGGACATCACTTTGGTTGAACTTCAGCAGAATGGGACGATGAGTACTCAAATAGGAATCCAGCAAAGGATCAAGAGATTTCAGATAAGGCACATAGCGTTGCTTACTGCCCTTTCCCCGCACCAGCACAATATGCTGTTCACGCTTGAGATCGTGGATGCTGAGTCCCAAAAGCTCCGAAATGCGCATCCCTGTAGCATAGAGTAATTCCATCATGAGTTTGTTCCGCACATCCAGACTGTCGTTCAAGGGCAAGCCATCAAGCAACTGCTTCATTTCTTCCACCGATATCGTATCCGGCATGTAGTTCTCGGTTTTAATGGCGGGTACCATATCGAAATCCAGCTTCAGAGGGTAATCGTTTTCCAACAGAAAATCAAAGAACTGCTTTATCGCTACCCGCTTGCGCCTTAAAGAGCTTTTTTCCATGCCCATTTCCTGCAAGGCTGAGAGGTATTTGACCACATCATCGGGCAGGTAGTCTCCCAGAGCTTTGACTTCAAAGGCCAGAAAGTCCTTGATGTCACGCTCGTAGGCCTCAATGCTGTTCTTTGCCATTCCCCGCTCCACTTTCAGGTGGTAGAGAAAGGATGATAGCATCGCGATGTGAGAGGGATCAATCTCCACTATGATAGTTTGGAGTTTCTTTGGTAATGCGCACATCGTGAGGATGAGATTCTTTGAGTCCCGCCGGGCTTATCTCCACAAACTCGGCTTCTCTTCTGAGGCTTGTCAGATCTTTGGCTCCGATGTAGCCCATGCCACTACGCAAGCCGCCGATCAACTGATATATATAGTCTTTCAAGGGGCCTTTGTAGGGTACCATCCCCTCTATTCCTTCGGCAACCAGTTTACTTTCGTCGTTTGTACTTTGGAAATAGCGATCTTTACTACCCCGCTTCATAGCTCCGATGGAACCCATACCGCGATAACTCTTGAAGCGTCTGCCATTGTATATGATGGATTCTCCCGGGCTTTCGTCGCAACCCGCAAAGAGGGAACCAATCATCACCGCTGCCGCCCCTCCCGCCAAGGCTTTAACCACATCACCGGAGAACTTGATACCACCATCGGCAACAATGCCTACTTTCGCAATTTCTGCTTCCTCTGCGCAATCCATCACTGCAGACAGCTGCGGTACACCTATGCCGGCAACTACACGCGTGGTGCAGATAGAGCCTGGACCTATGCCCACTTTTACTGCATCTGCTCCGTTATCGATGAGATAGCGGCAAGCTTCTTTTGTGGCCACATTTCCCGCCATCACTTCGATGTTGGTCATTTGCTTTACTCTGCGCAGCGCTTCTTGAAAGTGGATATGGTGACCATGCGCTGTATCCATCACAATTAGGTCCACACCAGCTTTAGCAAGTTCCTGAGCGCGTTCCAGATAGTCTCCCGATACTCCGATTGCTGCTGCTACCAGGAGGCGATTGTGCTTATCCTGAACCGCTTGCGGAAAATTCTGACGCTTGATGATATCGCGCACCGTTATCATTCCCTTCAATGCCCCCAGAGAATCCGTGAGCAGGAGCTTTTCGATGCGATGCTTTTGCAAGAGCTGAATTGCATCCTCCCAATCTATGGATTCGGAAGCAGTGATCAGGCGATCCCGGGGTGTCATCAATTCCTTAACCTTACGCTTCAGGTTGTTCTCAAAGCGGATGTCCCGATTGGTGAGAATGCCCACCAATTTACCGTCTTCCAGCACCGGGAATCCCCCGATTCCGTGTTTTTCCTTTAAAGCAAGCACTCTTGCCAAGTCATCTTCTGGTGAAACGGTGTAAGGATTGCTTATTACTCCGCTCTCCGCCCGCTTCACAATATGCACCTGATTGGCTTGTGATTCGATGCTGAGGTTTTTGTGGATTACACCCAATCCCCCTTCCCGAGCGATGGCAATGGCGGTATCCGCTTCGGTAACGGTATCCATCGCTGCTGAAAGCAAGGGAATCTTCAGCAAGATATTTGGAGTAATCCTGGTATTCAAATCAACCGTGGATGGCAATACGGCCGAGTGTTTGGGTAACAGCAAAACATCGTCGAAGGTATAGGCTTTGCGTATCTTCATCGTCTCTCCAATTACTATTTTTCTTACATACTCATTTGGGTTCCGGACACACGGCTTATCATCTGCCGGAAACGTGGTGAAAAGATGCTGTTTGGCTTCTCTTTCAGGTATTCTCTGGCTCCTTGCTGTATCTCTTCACTATCATGCAAAAGCGACATGCTCAAGAGTCTTGCGTAGTCTCCTGCCAATTCGTCTTGAAACTCATGTTTTAGCAGTTGTTCCGCTTTATCTATATCCCCCAGCCCCACAGCCCATTCGATGGCCAATATCAATAACTCTTCATCTTTGCTTTGTTCGTAGAGCTGAGCGAGAGTATCCACTCCCCTCCTGTTATACAGATGCAGATCCCGAATAGCCGATCCAAAGCTACTTTTCTGAGCGCTATCCATCTCTATGGACAACATGTTTAGATAGATTATATCGTTTGCATAATCCGAACCAGGATGATGCAAGACATACTCATTCATTAGGGAATCAGCAATAGTGCTTTCCCCTTGCATAAAGTGGGATAAATACAGCAAATAATCCCGCATGGGGCTTAGCTCCCCCCCGACTGCTCCTTTTAGGGCTCTCTGAGCGTTCTCGTAATCTTCGTCCAGGATTGCCAGCCTGGCGAGTTCCATTTGCAATTCCTGCACTTCACCATGATACACACAGTAATCAATGGTATCTTGCAGCCATTTTCTTACCTGATTCAGTTCCACTCTCAGAGCGAGGTCATTGTTTGCCCTCAATCTGCGAAGTTTCACCAATATGCTGCTTTTGGGGGTTCCGGCAGATTTTGTCCAGAGCGAATCATTCAGCAGTTCATCCAACACCACGGCACAAGAATCATATTGAGCGCTTTGATGAAAGATAGTAGCCAGATCAAAGCCATAAGTAAGTCTCTGTATAGCTTGCGGGCTGTTTTGCATCAGGAAGCGATAAGCATCCCGGGCGATGTTATAATTGCGCAGTTTCATTTGCTCAGCGGCGAAATTCTTCATATAGGTAATGGGCAGTAGCTTATACACATCCAACGCATCCTGATACCGTTCGAGCGCAAGCAGAGTGGAAGCGAGCAGCTCTTTGGCCACATTATTATCGGTTTCGGTAACCAATTGCTGCACCATTTGTAACAAGCTGCCGTCTTCTTTCACAATAGCTGCCACTTGATTACGCACAAACAAATTGCTGTTTTGCGCATTCCTTGTCAGATCCAAGTACTCCGTCATTGCTCTTTGATACTGCCCTGTCTGCATGGCTGCTGAAGCGATCTCCAATTGAAAGAGCTGATTACCATGTCGCTCCCGGCCTTTGTCATAGATGCGCAACGCACTGTTGAAATCTCCCTTTTGGATAAAGAATCCGGCAATCACCTGATATTTCGACTGGTTTGAGCCGTACAAATCCAGATACGAATCTGCCAGACTATGTGCTTCGTCGAGCCTGCCCTGACTGATCAACAAGCGTATTCTGAATTCGCTATATGCGTTTTCCGGTATTGGGCGCTGATATTTCGCCAGCATTGCTTCCACTTTTGCATCTTTGGAGATAGTAAAATACATCTGGATAAGCTGATAAATACTATTCAGATCGTCCGGATACTTCTCCAGTATCTGTAGAAAAGCTTCTTCTGCCCGGTCATACTGTCTTTGCATCATCAGTTGATTGGCTTGTTGCACCAATATCTGACGCTCATCATATTGCCCGGCCAGAGGCATCAGGAAAAGCCCAAGAATCAGCAAAAGGATTGTCTTCTTCATCATTGGCTGCTCTCTTCCAGAAGTTTCAAGTATTCCATTATAAGTTGCTGATATTCTCGAGGATATTTCTTAAAATCATCTTCCAGCATCATAGCGCGGCGCAAGCGGTCATAATCCACCTGCTGCGGCTGGTTTTCGGACGCTTTTCCACTGCTGCTTGTAGCTTGCCTGCGCTCGCTGGTATCTCTCTTATTGATAGAGCGTTGCGCGTCCAAAAGGCGGCTAAGGATATTCTCCTGACGCCTCAAAAGGTCTTTATCGATTTGATTGTTGCGCAAAGCA
This sequence comes from Candidatus Cloacimonadota bacterium, assembly GCA_028706475.1. Taxonomy (NCBI): domain Bacteria; kingdom Pseudomonadati; phylum Candidatus Cloacimonadota; species Candidatus Cloacimonadota bacterium. The sequence continues at coordinate 39,454 of JAQWBI010000012.1, read as the reverse complement.
CGCGCCACCGCTTCTGCTTCTTCGATGATTTGTTTGAGGGCATTACCCTGCTTCTGAGCCTCTGGATCCTGCTGCAGAGCGCGTTTCAGGTTTTCCGCCAGTCTCTCGTGATCGGAGGCCAGTTTACCCATCTGTTCCCTCGTTGCGCTGTCCATACTGGATCCTTGGGCTTGCATCTGCATCATCATTTGCTGCGTCAGCATATTCATCGCCATCTGTTCCTGCCCCATTTGCTCCAGCATCTGCATCAAAGATTGCATACCACCGCCGCTTCCGCCACCTGCTGATGAACTTTGCAGAGCCAGGATCAGGTCGTGTGCCATCAGATTCAAGCTTTCTTGAATGGTCTCTAGATGCTTCGCGATATTGGGGCTGTAGCTTTGTCCCAATACAGAGAATACCTCCCGGAAAGCCCGATTAGTCTGGCTTAGGTCCATGTAGAACTTCGGTGGAATCACCATGCTCACTTGAGCTTCGCTAAATAATTTGTTCAATATGATCTGTAAACCTTCGTAGGAAGAAATGAATTCCGGTACCAAAGGATATATGTCGTTCTGATATCGTGCTTTAGTCTCCTCGTGCTTTTTGGAAAAGATCAGAAGCTCGCGAATGGCTTGCTCCAAAGCTTGTTTCATCTGCATCTGAGAACCAGAATTCATGGAACTCTTCATTTCGCCCAGTTTCAGGGAGAAACGCCGCATCTTTTCCATCGCTGAGGCTTGAAACTGCATGGATTGGCTACGCTGGTTCTGTTCCAAGGCTTGCTGGCTTTTGTTGATATCCTGCTTAGTGTCGCTATTTTTCATGTCCTGCAGCAATTCCTGCAATTGCCTGGAGGCATTCGGATCCTCTTTCAGCATTTCCTGTAGCTTTTCCAGTTCTTCGGCCAGAGTGTCATACTTTTCCGATATCTGATCCTGGTCTTTAGCCAGTTTCTGATGGTCCTGGCTACTGTCTCCGGTCTTTTCGTGCAGACTACTCTGCATCCTTTCCATTTCTTCAGCTATCTGCAAGGCCTTTTGCACGGCTTGCTCGTTCTTTATACTCTCCAGAAGGGCTAGAGTCTGCTCGATATTCTTGGCAAAATCTTCCATAGAAAACTTGAATTCTTCCAGAGCTTTTTTGAGGGCTGCCGGATCTACGCTTTCCATAGCCCGCTCCAGTTTACGCATGGCTTCCAACATCTCTTCGGTAGCAATTTCCTGCATCAGCTCTTGTATACGCATCATCTTTTGCAAGGTTTCCTGCGAAAGAGTGCTGTTGGCCTGCATCTTGTCGATCAGTTCCTGATAATCTCCGGCAATATTATCAACTTCTTCCAAAAGCTCTTCTTGTTTGGACAGTATGTCTTGAAGCTGCTCTTTGTCCTCCCACTCCAGTTGCGGATCTTTTAGTAATTCCCTTCGCTTCTGTTCAAAACGTTCCTGCAGATCCTTACTTTCTTCCAAGCTCTCACCCAGATCTTGTTTACGTTGCTGTTCCTGCTGCTCAATCTCGGAGTAAATTTCCTCAATCGAAGGGAATCTGGCACGATACCGGGCACTAGTACCTTTTTGCGGTTTCAGAGCGTTGTCGTAGATCTCTGCCCAATAACTTACCACATCTCCGGGAAAGAGTTCCAAGTCTTGCAAATGCCACAGATAATCTGTATTGAACATCTTGTTTGATATCACTTGCCGGATACTACTTTGCCTTACTTCATCGCTGTTTACCTGATAATACAAGATGCAATTTGCCAGACCGAAATCATCATCAGCACTGATTATCAAGGGTAGCATCAGGTTTTGATTCAGTATAGTATCCTCTCCAGGAAAGATAATGCGAATCTGAGGCGGATCATCAGGGATTACTCTGATGAATTTCTCTTCAGGACGGGATTTTCTACCCAGCTCATCTACCAGTTCCAAGTACCAGGTATGTGGATTTGTTATCTTTAGTTGAACCAGGTGCTCAGAGGCGCTCAGAGCAGTCAAATCCTTTCGGGAAGCGTCATCAAAGACCATCGTAGCTTGCGTAACAGGAATATTGGTGATCACTCGCAGGTTTACCACGCTGCTCTTGTAGGCTTCGATGTTGCCGTAGCTGAGGCTGTCTGTATATGCTGGTAACGCAGTATAGGCAGGATATGAGTAATGCACTTGCCACTTTTTCACTATGGGCTCGTCCAATACCATAATCCGATATACAGGGCTTTGGGTGATCTCGTTTTCAGCGTAGTATTCTATGGATTGCTCAAGGCGGGGAAACAGATATGAATAGCTGCTGAGCCCTAATTCCCGCCAGGTATCCCCCACTCTGAAGTACAACTTGTAATTCAAGCGTGGATCGGGATCTTCTACACGGATTAATAGCTGTTCATTCTTACCGATTGTGATGCTGCCGGGGCTAAGCGTAATCTCTTCTTTATAAATGATTTTGGGAGCTCTATTGGTGTAAAACTGTTTGAAAGCGACTGCAAAATCCCCTTGAAACCAATACCAAAATCCGCAAACGGCTAGCAGATAAAAGCCTATTAACAAGAGTGCCCTACCCGTCAGTATCCGGGGTACAGCATATTTCTGCTGCTGCATCCGATCTATGGCAGAAGCCATCAAGGCCTTGCTGATGGGGTTTTGGGCGTCCCTTATGCTCAATTCCCAGGCATTCTGATATAGATCGTCTTCGGCTCCATGCAACATATCCAGATAACGCGCCACCTTTGTGTAGTCCCACATATCACGATAGCCTTGCAGGACTAGGTACAGAATGCATAAGGCCAGACCTACCCGGATGGCCAGATTTGCATAGAGCAAAGCCGGAGAGTGAGCCCCCAGGATCAACCAGAGAATAAAATACAGGTGCAAACCGCAAATGAAGAGCATAATACTGCCTGTCACGGCACGGATTGTAATGCCGAGATTGATGCGTGTGCGGTATTTGTTTAACTCTGCTCTGTACTCTTGCATCTGTTTCTCCCTTATCTTTAAGGATAAACAAAATAGATGCCTTATGCTGTCAAGCCAAAAACCACTCCAACTCGGGATAGTTCATAATCATTGCTGTGATGAGGTCTTTTCTGCCTGATTGTCACCGATTCTCCAGAGATTGTCTGTTTCTGACGGACGTTATTTTGCGTATCTCTGCATCTTGTTCTTTACGTGGAGATTCTAAGCAATCATGGTAAACAAGGTATCAGTCAATCGGATATGTCTGAATTCATTAACATAGCTCTCTGCTTTAGCGCTTGCCGATCGAGATGTCATCGGTTAATAATCGGGTGCTCACTCGATGATAACACGATGATATCTACTTCAGTATAGCTTCATATAAAGGGAGAGATACTGGAAATGTGGATCCCATTCAACTCTGCCAATTGCACTAATACTACCTTTATAACATGTCTGTATCCCAAGTATCACTTGAACTGTTTTCAAGCGTAGCTCAAGAGCTGTTCAAGCGGACTTGCCATAGTGATAAACTCAAAAGAAATCCTTGACGGAATACCAAAAGATAAAATTCTGGAAAGAAGAATAAAATGAACAGGGGTTATCATGAGATTTGCCATAGAAAAGAAGGAATTACTGCAAAGCGTACAACATCTGGCTAGCGTAGCTCCAGCAAAAAACGCCTCCCCCATCCTCACAAACTATCTCATCGCTGCCGATGCCGAGACTGGTATGGTGAAGATTACTACATCCGATCTGGACATCACTGTAGTAGTGGAATTTGCCGCAGCGGTTAGTGAAGGTGGCACCATAGCGGTTTCCGCAAAGCACTTCAATGAGATCATCAACTACATGCCCGAAGCTATGATCAACTTCTGGCGTCATGATGAACTGCTGATGATCCAATGTGCTAAGATCGATTTTAACCTGCTGATTGCGGATCACACCCTCTTCCCTGTGGTTCCGGAAGTGAATTTGGACAAGGCCATCAGCATTGATGCCCAGCTCTTTAACCGAATGATTTCCAAAACTTCCTTTGCCGTTTCAACGGACGTGAATCGCGCAGTGCTCACGGGTGTATGTTGGAAGATATTGCCAAACGAGCATTTGATGGCAGCGACAGACGGACGGAAAGTTGCAGAAATCCGCGTGAAAAACGTGAAGCTGCTGCCCTCTGCAGAAGCTGAAACATCCAGCGAAGAGAATATCTTTAACACTCCAAATGAAGATATCAACGAAAAGATCATCCCCGTGAAGACTCTTTCCTTCCTGCAAAAGATATTTGATAACAGCGCAAAAGAGATCAAGGTCTTGCTGGAACGCAGTAAAGTGATCTTCAGTTACGATAAATACGTGGTTTTCTCCCAAGTGATTGAACACAAATATCCAGAATATCAAAAAGCTTTTGTAACTGATCTGCAAAACCAGTTTGTGATAGATCGGGATGCCCTCCATAGCGCTATCCGCAGAGTGGCTCTGGTAGCCCCGGACGACAACATGCGCATCCGCTTTGAGTTGGACAGCGAAGCCTTTGAAGTAAACACCAGCAATCGGGATACTGGAGATGCAAAAGAAAACTTGGAGGACTACAACTTCCAGGGCAGCAAAACCGGGGTATCCTTCAACTACCGCTATATGCTGGGAATTCTGGATGCCATCGACAGCGATAAAGTGGTGATCAAACTGGGAAGTTCTAAAGATCCCTTGATGATCTACAATATGAACAACCGGGAAAACGAAGAGGTTACATTCCTGTTGATGCCTCTGCGTTCATAGCACCTCCAAGATTGAAGCTGAATACTATCGAGCTGCACTGTTTTAGAAATTACCGGCAGCAGCGTTTTGAATTTACCCCCGGAGGCAACTTGATTATCGGGGCTAACGGGAGTGGTAAGACCAATCTTTTGGAGGCAATAGCCTACACTTCCATCGGCAAATCCATCCGCTTTCACCAGGATCAGGATCTGGTCTTCAATTCTGCAGCGCAATTTGCTATCAACGCCCTTTACTACTCAGACCTGGATGTGCCCAAAAAAGTGCATTTGAGCTACGTGAATGCTCGCAAAGTCTTGAAAATCAACAATGAAGTAAAGCGGCAATTGAGTGCGCTTTTTTCGGAAGTAAAGATAATCTACTGCGCTCCAGATGACATCGGACTCATCAATGGTTCACCTCGGATACGACGGCAATATTTCGATCTTGCCATATCCCAGATCTTCCCGGATTATATCGCTGTCCTGCGCGACTATCTGCATGTAGTAGATCAGCGTAACCAATTGCTAAAGAGTGACTACAGCCCGTCGGAGAAGAATAGCTGGGATGCCAGATTTGCCCAAAACCTCTGCGCTCTGTATCCCTATCGAAAACAGTATCTGAACCTTTTGAACGATGAGTTTATGGGTTCCTACAAGGAAATCTCGGAGAACACCAGAAACCTGAAGATAAACTATGTTCCGGTCTTGCGCGAGGCCTTTGCCCTGGATCCGGACGACATCGTGAAGCACCTGCAGATGCTAGAGAATCGCGAGAAGCTCTGGCAGCGCTGTTTGTTGGGTGCACACTTGGATGATTACTCTTTCCGAATAGAGGATTTTGGTATGAGAGCCCGTGCTTCTCAGGGGCAGAAACGGATCGCGGTAATCATCCTGAAAATGATTCAGGCGCATCTGATTGAGAGCAATACCGGTATTCGTCCCATATTGCTATTTGATGATGTCTTTGCGGAATTGGACTACGTACATGGCGAGAAGATCAAAGCACTATGCAACAACAACTACCAGATATTTGTCGCCAGCCCTAAAGAAGATGTGCGCCAGATATTTGGCAATCTGCCCGTGATCCGGCTGGGGAGTAGTGCATGAAGCTAAAGATAAACAGACAGATCTTTGGCTGGATGATGTATGACTTTGCCAATTCAGCCTTTACTACCATCATCGTAACGGTGGTGTACAGCGTGTACTTCATGAATCAGGTGGTTGGAGGTGAACCAGGATACGCAGAAATGCTTTGGGGCAGAGCCATCGGCATCTCCATGACATTGGTGGCTCTTACGGCGCCAGTATTGGGTGCTGTGGCAGATTATTCACGTTCCAAAAAGAAGTTTCTCTTTATCAACTGCTACCTCACCGTCATCTTTACCGCTCTCCTGTATTTCGTGGGACCCGGCGACATCAATAAAGGCATGATCTTCTTCATCATTGCAAACTTTGGATTCAATTCTGCCAATGTATTCTACGACGCTTTTTTGCCGGAGATTACATCTCAGGAACACATGGGCAAAGTCTCCGGATTCGGATGGGCTTTGGGCTACCTGGGCGGACTTTTGTCGCTGCTGGTATCCCTGTTTCTCATTCAATATGATGTCCGCTATATCTTTCCGATTATTTCCGCCCACTTCTTTGTCTTTAGCCTCTTTACCTTCTTCTGGCTGCGGGAAGTCCAGCGTCCCTCCAAACGCACAAACTACTTCAAGACAGCCATAATGAGAGTGTCCAGCTCCATCAAAAACCTGAAGGACTATCCGCAATTACTGAAGTTTATGCTAAGCTACTTCATCTACAACGACGGCATCACAACAGTAATTGCCTTTGCCTCAATTTATGGCATCACCCGCTTTGGGATGGACACTAAAGATATGTTGATCTATTTCATTATAGCGCAATTTACTTCTATTTTGGGTTCAGCAGTCTTTGGATGGCTTACCGATAAAAAGGGAGTGCGTTTATCGCTGTCCATTTCCATTTTGATCTGGATACTTGTAGTTATCTGGGCTTTCTTCTGCAATTCTGCTTTCGAATACTATTTCGTGGGCTTGGTTGCGGGATTGGCCATAGGGAGTTCCCAGGCAAACAGTAGAACCATGCTGAGTATGCTAACTCCCAGAGCCAGAGAAGCTGAATTCTTTGGCTTTTATACCTTGACAGGCAGACTGTCCTCAATTATTGGACCAATGCTATATGGATGGATCGCACATAAGACTGGTGAGATCCGCTATTCCATATTATCCCTGATATTTTTCTTCATAATCGGTTTTGTAGTGTTGCAGTTCGTAAACCCTCAAAAGGGGATTGCTGATGCCCTACATACTGCCAAACGACATTCCTGATGGAGGAACAATGAAAAGAACAATGATACTGCCCCTTTTGGCACTAATCATCATCGCATCACTCGTGAGTGCTTGCAGCAAAAAGAAAAATACTCTATACATCTTCAATTGGAGCGACTACATCGATACAGGGCTCATCAAAGAGTTTGAAGAAGCCAACGACTGCAAGGTCAAATACAGCACATTTGACTCCAATGAAAACATGCTGACCAAGGTGAAAAGCTCCACTCAGTCTTTCGACATCATCTTCCCCAGCGGAGATCACGTAAGCATATTGGCCGAGCTGGACCTCTTGGAGAAACTGGACAAGAGTAAACTCTCAAACTATGGCAATCTAGACCCTATACTCCTGAAGAAAGCCCAGTCCTTTGATGTGGACAATATCTATTCCGTTCCTTACGCTTGGGGACTAACTGGCCTGATGTACAACAAGCAATTTGTTCCGGAAGAGATAGTTGCATCCGGTAGTTGGAATATCCTGGGAGACTCTTTCTTTGATGGTAAAAACAAGATCACGATGCTGGACGATGCCCGTGAAGTGATAGGCGCTGCCCTGATCTATAGCGGATTCTCTGTGAACGACACCAATCCTGAAGCTTTGGAAGCCGCTCACGCTGTCCTGAAGGTCTGGGATCGAAACATCACCCAATTCGATAGTGATTCTTATAAAAACGAGCTGCAAGATGGCACCACCTGGCTGGCTCAAGCTTACAACGGAGACGCTCTGCAGCAGATGCAAGAAAACGAAGACCTCGCCTTTATTCTGCCCAAGGAGGGCGCTGCAATGTGGATGGACAACATGGTCATGCTGAAATCCTCTCAGAACAAGGAATTAGCGTACAAATTCATCGACTTCCTACTGGACGCCGAGAATGCCAAACGTAACAGTGAATACACCATGTATCCCACCCCCAATGAAGCCGCAATGCAAATGATGGGTGAAGCATTCATATACAATAAACTAATCAATCCCGATGATGAGTACTTGGATAAATGCCATATGATCGAATATCTGGGCGAAGAAGCCCGTAATATCGATCAGATCTATGAAGACATCAAAATGAACTGAAGGAACTTTATAAAATGGACAATCTCGGATCGTTAAAACGCAGTCACTACAGCACTGATCTGGTTTCTGCCACAATTGGCGCCAGAGTAATGCTAATGGGATGGGTACATCGCCGCAGAGACTTGGGCGGATTGATCTTCATCGATCTCCGTGACGTAAAAGGTATCATTCAGATCGTTGTGCGCCCTGAAGCTACAGAAATCTTCGCCAAGGCAGAAAAAGTGCGCAATGAGTATGTGATAGCCGTAAGCGGTGTTTTGGCTCGCAGGGACGCTACCAATCTGAACAAGAATATGCTCACCGGAGAGCTCGAGGTTATCGCTCAGGATTTCTATATTTTGAACGACACTCAACCTCTTCCCATTCAGATTGATGGCAGCGCAATGGCCGATGAGGACTTGCGGCTCACATATCGCTATCTGGACCTTAGGCGTCCGCGCTTGCAGGAGATATTGATCACACGTGCCAAAGTAACCAGCCTCATGCGCCGTTTCCTGGATAGTGAAGGCTTTTATGAGATCGAGACTCCCATGCTTATGAAAAGCACTCCCGAGGGCGCCAGAGACTATCTGGTGCCCAGCAGAGTGCATCCAGGCAAATTCTACGCCCTTCCACAATCCCCCCAAATATTCAAGCAACTACTGATGATCTCCGGTTTTGACCGCTATTACCAGATAGCTCGCTGTTTCAGAGATGAGGACTTGCGTGCAGACAGACAACCGGAATTCACTCAATTGGATATTGAACTATCTTTTGCTACCTGTGAAGAGATCTTTGATCTTCTGGAAAGGTTGATGTACACGATCTTCAAAGAGATAAAAGGCATAGAACTCCCCTTGCCCTTCCCCCGGTTGAGCTATGCAGAAGCAATGCGTTTATACGGCTGCGACAAACCTGATCTGCGCTTTGGCCTCGAACTGGTAGATTTCACGGATATCCTTACTCTCAGTGAATTTCAGGTCTTCAAGACCTGTCTGGAAAACAAAGGCTGCATCAAAGCTCTGTGTATCCCAGGTGGAGCCCCATTTAGCCGCAAACAGCAGGATCAATTGGTAGAACTAGCCAAACATCTGGGCGGCAAAGGCGTGGCATTCGCCAAAGTAAGCGAGAACGGGCTGGAATCTGGAATCGCAAAGTTCATCTCAACCGATGAGGCAAAGGCTATGATCGCTGCCTCCAAGGCAAAACCAAATGATCTGTTGGCCATTGTTGCCGACACTTGGGACACTACTCACAAAGTACTGGCAGGGCTTCGCAATGAAATGGGGCAACTGCTTAAGCTATACGACCCCAGCACTCTCTGTTTTTGCTGGATCACGGATTTTCCGCTTTTCGTAGCCAAAGAAGACGGAAGCGGTTGGGAGCCTGCCCATCACATGTTTAGCTTGCCCAAGGAAGAACACATCCCCTGGCTGGATCAGCCGGATAAGATCGGGGACATACTGGGTCAACTCTATGACCTTGTTTGCAATGGTATGGAGCTTTCCAGTGGTAGTATCCGTTGTCACCGCTACGATATCCAACGCAAGATATTCGCAGTATTGGGATTCACAGAAGAAGAACTGAAGCCCCGCTTTGGATTCTTTCTCGATGCCCTCAAATATGGAACCCCACCCCACGGTGGTATTGCTCCGGGATTGGACAGACTGATCATGATCATGACTCAGGCAGATTCCATACGCGATGTGATCGCCTTTCCCAAAACACTGCGTGCCACCGATTTGATGAATCAAGCGCCTTCTGAGGTTGACGAGGATCAATGGCGGGAATTGCACCTGAAGTTCAGCGAATAATCACTCTTAGCAGTGGCAAATCCCGAGGATCAAACCTCCTTGCGCTTCATAGCTACTTCACCGATGAGCAGCTTCCACTGGTAGTACATCGCGCCATTTTTACCTCCGCAAAAGCTCCAGCGATCCCTTTATGCACAGAACGAGGCATACCTTCCGTGGTGATTGGTGCCAAAGATATGGCAATATTTGAAGCAGCATTAGCCACGATGGTGGAGCGTGAAAACATCGCTCTGATCGCTCTCTGCGGTTTTATGAAGCAGTTATCCAAGGACTTCATCGTAAACATAAAAATCCCCATTCTAAACATTCACCCGGCCCTGTTGCCAAAGTACGGTGGGAAGGATATGTACGGCATGAATGTGCATAGACAAGTGCTTGATAACCACGAACTTGTGTCCGGCGCCACCATCCACCGTGTGGATCCCCTCTATGATCATGGCGAGATTATAGCACAGATCACCACGGATATTTCTCAATGCCACAGCGCGGAAGAGATCGCCGCCAAGGTATTGAAAGTGGAACACCAAATCTATGGACCTGCCATCTATGCCGAAATCCGAACGCACAAAGCCCAGAATAGCCATTAGCACTCTGGGTTGTAAGACAAATTTCTACGAATCCGCTGTGATCGCCCAAAGCTTTGGCGACATCGAGCTTGTGGATTTCGACCAGAATGCAGACATCTATATCATAAATACTTGCACTGTAACCAACCGTACAGATTACAAAAGCCGTAACCTGATTCGCAAAGCCCTGGCTTTCAAGTCTGACAGGCCTTCCGTTAAAGTAGTGGTAACAGGCTGTTTTGCCCAGCGCTCTTTCGAAGAAATCTGTGCACTCGGCGCTGTGGACCTAGTGGTGGATAATCAAAACAAACTGGACATAGCAGATATCCTGGCCGGCAAAGAGAACCATTTTACGGACATCATGGATGCTACAGATTTTGCCTACAAGCCAGTTGACAGTATGCTCGGCCATACACGGGCTTTTCAAAAGATACAGGATGGTTGCGATTTCTATTGTGCATATTGCGCTGTACCCTACGCCAGAGGACACAGTCGCTCCGCCCGCTTTCCGGATGTAATTGAACAGGCCAAGCTTTTCGCTGCCAATGGCTTCAAAGAGATCGTGCTTGGAGGTGTAAATCTGGGTTTGTACAAATGCGGAGACAAAGACCTCGCCGATGTTGTAACAGGCATCGCAGAGATCCAGGACATAGAGCTGATTCGCATATCTTCAATTGAGCCACAGTTACTTAGCACGGGATTGCTACAGAATCTAAAAGCGGTGGAGAAGCTCTGCCCTCATTTTCACATTCCCTTGCAAAGCGGAAGCGACAGCATTCTGAAGAATATGGGCAGGCACTACAATACTCTTCTGATCAAGGAACTCGTGGATAGCATCATCAGTTATTATCCCGATTCAGCGATAGGTTTTGATGTCATCTGCGGCTTCCCCGCTGAAAGTGATGAGCTTTTCGATGAGACTTATCAATTCCTACAGAGCCTACCAATCGCCTATTTGCATGTATTTCCCTATTCCAAACGCAAAGATACCAAAGCGGAGAAAATGCCCGGCCATCTGCCAAATATAATAAAAAGCCGCAGGGTAAAAGCTCTTACAGAGCTCTCGAACAGTAAAAGGCTAGCATACATAACCCGCTTACGTGATAACGGTACTGTATGCAGAGGTATCAATGAATCTACATCGTCGAAATATGCCGAAATACTCTCCGATCATTATATACGGTTGCGGATTCCCGGTACTTATCCTCAGGGCACGCTGGTGAACTGCAATATTCGGGATTGCGAAGTACAGGCCAATTAAGACCCACTTGATAGATAGTTATCAAACTCGATAATAGCTTCAGGACTACTGTTTCTCACATCAGAAATCGCCCCTCCGCGTTGTAGAGCTCCTCAATCCTCACATATACAACAGGAAACATCAACAAGATATGCTCAGCTTATCCCGTATAGATCAAGTAGTACCGAAGCAGATATAAAGCAGTGATTAAGCAGTCATCACTCGATGATAACGGGATTATATCAACTTCGGTAACCGATAAACAACAGGGGGAGCAAAGGTCAGACAAGCAGTTGCAGTCTGGAAGTGAAGAAGGCAAGGCCAAGAAGGTTCTTGACAATATTGTGCTTACGCCTAAACAGGAAAAATGAATTCGAAATACTTATTGATTATAACTTTGGCGGCCTTGGTGATTGTAGGGCTATATCACATCTTTGCGGTTGGACGCTACAACTACCCGGAGTTCCAGCTACGGGAAGGTCAAGTAGCCGATACCGAGGTGATAGCTCCCTTCGACTTTCCGGTATTGAAAAGCCCGGAACAGCTTAGCCGTGAGCAGGAAGAAAGCGTGCAAAGCCTGGCGACACCATACCGCATCAATGATGAACCGCTGTTTGACGCCCTCAGTGCCATAGATCAGATTTGGTCTGTGTTTTACCGCTTTCCGGATACAAACGGTGAGGACTTGGCAAAAGAGTTTGACAAAGCAGGAATCAAACTTACTCCTAAAGCATTGGCATTTGCTGCTCAACAGGGACAAATCGACGCAGTGTATGAGAAACTGCGGAGCGAAGTCACAGATATCTACAATAAGGGAATTTATGCTGATATTCAAGGAGACTCCATCAGCATCTGGAATCTGGACACTGAAGAGCGGCGACCCTTAAGTGATTTTTACAACATCGAAGAAGCACAGTCCCGCTTGAAGGAATCAGTAAACAACGCAGCTTCTTTCATCGATGAAGTACACGGCATACTACTCAAGCCAAACATCTTGAAAGATGACGAACTAATGGCCGAACTGAGCCAACGCAAGCTAAGTCAGATTCCGGAAACAGAGGGCTTGGTTTTACAGAATGAGATCATCATTCGCAAAAATGCCAGAGTAGCCAAGACCGACATCGAAAAACTAGAGTCTCTTCAAACTGCATATAGAAACCGAAACGTACAAAAAAGCGCATTACAACAGATGCTGTTGGCCTTGGGCTTGCTGATCTTTGTATTTGTAATCCTACTATTGACAAATCACTATTATGGAGTATTCAATAAGGATTCCGCGGGGGAATTTTCGGACTATTTGCCCATCAATCTCGGCTTTGTTTTATTGGTACTATTCGCAATTCTTACAAATCATGTTTTAGGACTGAATGGGCTTTTGATTCCCTTTTCACTCACGGTGATATCTGCCGCCATTCTGATGGGTGCCGAATTTGGCATCATGTATGCCATTACTTCAGCTTTGATCATCAGTCCTTTTATAAATTGGGAACCCTTTACACAGGTGGTCTTCATTCTTAGCACGATCACCACAATCATATTCATCAAGCATCAAAAGGCTCAACATGAGTACCTTTCGATCTGGTTTTATTTGTTAGTGAGCGCCAGTGTAGCAAATCTGGCAATTTCGATCTACAAGAGTGATCCCATAAACATCGTGTTCCGGAATATCGGATTTAGCATGATATCCAGTTCAATCAGCATTATGGGAGTCTTGATGGTGGTTCCGTATTACGAAAAGAAATGGAACAGGGCTACAAAGCAGACTCTTTTGGAACTATTGGATTTCAATCATCCGCTGTTGAAGAAACTAGCAACATCGGCAGTGGGGACTTATCATCACAGCCTGATCGTGGGTAATCTGGCAGAACGCGCTGCAGAGGCAATCGGAGCAAATCCACTATTGGCCAGAGTAGGCAGTTATTACCATGATATCGGCAAGATTATCAATACAGAGATCTTTACAGAGAATAATGCCGATTCCTCGGACATTCACGATGATATGAGCCCGGATAGAAGTGCTTCGCTAATCAAAAATCATGTGTCGGAAGGGATCACGCTGGCCAAGAAGTATAAGATACCTCAACCAGTGATAGATGTAATCATGCAACACCATGGGAATAGCATTATCCGCTACTTCTATGATCGCGCGGAAAAGATGAATATCACAACTGACACTCAGAACTATCAATATCCCGGACCACGACCCCAAAGCAAGGAAGCCGCCCTAGTGATGATTGCAGACATCGTGGAAAGCACCACAAAAGCCAAAACTATCACAAATGAACAAGACATCGAAAAAATAATCGACGATACTATCTCACGGTTGATCCGAGAAGGTCAGTTCGATGAAGCACCGATTACCATGAAAGATCTTTCCACTATCAAACAGTCCATGCTCCCAGTCTTGGGCAGCATCTATCGTAAACGGCTAGATTATCCGGAAGAACATGACAAGCGTTGAGGTTCAGGGAGACTTACCTCCCGACATAAGCCAGGAACAGATAAGTGCAATCGCCCGGAGAATTCTGGCTCAAGAAGCTGCGGGCGTGGCTTTTGAGATAAGCCTGCTTTGCACTAATGACCAGGAAATGCAGCGTATCAACAGAATATACCGGGGAATGGATACGATTACAGATGTGCTTAGTTTTGTGGGAGAAAGTTTAGTGCTTCAGGGACTTGAGACCAGGTATTGCGATATTATCATTGACACAAATCAAGTATTTTTACAAAAGGGAAAAAATACTTATAAAGAGGAATTTTGGCAGGTTCTGATTCATGCCTTGCTACATTTGGCCGGCTATGATCATATCCGAACCGCGGACAAGAAAAAAATGGAAGACGCAGAAGATAATTACCGAAGGCAAATTCCGAAAGGGCATGACTTATGATGCCCGAAATCATTTATATTGTAGTTCTTTTAGCCCTATCAGCCTTTTTTTCAGCAAGCGAAACAACACTGTTTTCGCTAAATGTAATATATCTCAAGAAATTGGAAAACAAGGGCGGTCGCCGGGAGCTATTGGTTCTGAAACTTCTATCCAAACCCCGCAAGCTGTTGGTGACAATACTTCTGGGCAATACCTTTGTAAACATAGCTATATCATCGTTCAGCACCATTATTGCTTATGAGATAGCCACATCCAGAGCATGGGATTTATCTTTGGTCATCACCTTACAGATCATCATTGTGACCATCGTGATCCTCTTCTTTGGTGAGATCGTACCAAAGCTGATAGCACTTTCAAAAGCCAATGAATTATGCCTTGTTTTTGCTTATCCTGTGGCAGCCATTCAGTTTATCATAAGCCCTGTAGTGTGGATATTCGTGAAATTGAGCGACATAGTATCCAGCAAACACGGAGAAAAGAATCCCGGTAAACGCTTTACAGAAGAGGACTTTCACAACCTGATCCAAAGTGACTCTTCATCAGCATCCCTGGAAGAGCACGAGAGACGGATGCTGGTAGGCCTTTTCCGCTTTCGAGAAGCAGAAATTAGCGAGATTTATGTACCAAGGGTAAAGATTGTTGCCATCGAAGAAAATGACAGTCTGGACCACTTAAGACAGTTGATCGTAGAAAGCGGGTATTCCCGCATCCCTGTGTATAAAGAGACTATCGACGATATAGTGGGCATAATCTATGTAAAAGACCTTATCCTGTATCCCGAGAAAACGAGCATAGTCAAGCTGATGCGTCCTGCTTGGTTTATTACTGAAAACATGAAAGTGCAGACTCTATTGAACCAGTTTAAGCAAAAAAAACTGCAGGTCGCCGTTGTGGTTGACGAATACGGTGGAACCTCCGGCATAATATCTCTGGAAGACATTCTGGAAGAGATCGTGGGAGAAATCCAGGATGAGTATGACGCAGATGAAATACCGGAATTTAGCGAATGTGAAGACGGCAACTTCCTGGTGAGCGGTAACTATAGCGTACGGCAATTCAATCAGAAATTTTCCCGGGATATCTCCGTGGATGAGTACGATAATATGGCAGAGTTCCTTCTGGCAGAGTTCAATCACGTGCCACAAGTTGGAGAAATCTACAACTTGGATGAAAGCATGAAATTGGAAATCATGGATAGCGACGAGAAAAGCATCAAGCAAATCAAGGTGAAGTTTTGTGAAGATGACGAGTAAGCTGTTGCTATTAGCTATTTTACTAAGCTTTCAGCATGGTCTGTGGGGCTTGCACCTGAAGTATAAAGTCACTTCTCTAAAGTTGAATGTTGCCACTATCGACATGAAACTCTATCATCCCGAAATCTCCATTGCAGTGAAGAGCCGCATCAAAGTACCATTGTTTCCGCATTTGGATAACCAATACAAGATCGTCCATGATGATGTGTATCGGCCTCTGCAATATACCAGAATCATAAAACAATCCAGTTTGGAAGACTCAGTATTTACTGTCTATAATAAGAATAGTGTGCAAATGAAACAGAAGCTAACGGGGAAGATCTATAACTATAAAGTACAAGCAGATACACGCGATGTATTCAGCCTTCTGGCGAAGATCAGCAGCGATCCCAATTCTGAAGGCGATTACACTGTGGATGGTAACGGAAGGTTATGGCGCGTAAGAGTTAGCAAAGGGCGAACAGAGAAGATTTCCACTGCTTTGGGCAAGCAGACAGCCCGCCGTCATGACTTTTCTTTTAAAGCTCTGAGCCCCGAAAAAGCTCCCTACATCGATATGCTCACTTTCAACTTCCTGGATGAGGATACCATCCTTAGCCTGTGGGTATCCATGAACGGAGTACCCTTGAAGGCATACTTGAAAAAGAATATGACATCGATGAGCTGGGATATCATGAGCGTAAGTAAATGAAATCACGCGGCTATCTGACTATATCCATCCTGTGGATGTGTATTGTTTGGCTGGTTTCGTCACTTCCCGCCAGGGAATTGCCCCAAGTGCAGATAATTGGGATGGATAAAGCAGCACATTTTTTTGTATATGGTGTATGGGCAATACTGAACCGCTTGTATGCAGATTCACGTTTTAAAGATAAAATCCGCTTTGTAATTACACTCCTGTTTTTGTTGGCAATGGCAGCACTTGATGAGTATCATCAAGCCTTCATTCCGGGCAGGGATGTATCTTTCTACGATCTTGTTGCCAATTGGACAGGTATCTTCTGCGGTTGGTTCGGTACTATTCTGTTTCTGCGCCGGAGAGTTGAATGATAGCCGTTAAAGAGCTCAGAATCAGTCTTGGAGGCAGAGAAATCTTGCAGGGTATCGATTTTGTGTTGCCCTTTGGTGAGAATCTGGTGATATTGGGAAAAAGTGGCAGTGGTAAGACGGTATTGATCAAAAGCCTGCTGGGTATCTATCCCCCGGACGCAGGCAGCGTGATCATAGATGGCATCGATATCTACAACTGCAGCAAGGAAGAGCTGAACTCCATCAAGAAACGTTTTGCGATGGTTTTTCAACATGCCGCTCTTCTGGATTCGTTTACTGTGTTTCAAAATGTGGCGCTGCCTCTGTATGAACGAGGAGAAAAGGACGAAAACTACATCAGGCAAAGAGTGCAGGCATGCCTACAATTGGTGGGTTTGGAACACACTCTGAAGCTATATCCGGCAGAGCTTAGCGGAGGGATGCGCAAGCGTATTGGGATAGCCCGAGCTTTGGTGTACAAACCTGATTACCTCATTTTCGACGAGCCAGTCTCCGGCTTGGATCCCATCACAGCCAATGAAACGCTGTATTATATGACTCAGATCATCAAGAACAATACTGCAACCATGATCACTATCACTCACGACATCAGCACAATCGATCAATTGGGGCAAAAAGTACTGTTCATCCACAACGGAGAGCAGATCTATTATGATAGCTATAAGAACTTGATGAGCAGCGACAATTCGATAATCCGCAAATACTTTTCTTGAGCAAATGAAGACAAAAGAACTGGTGTTTTTGGGCTTTCTGACTGCCACAGCCTCCGTGGTATATATCATTGAAAACTTGATATTAAGAGCCTTACCGATTCCCTTCCTGCGGCTGGGATTGGCAAATATAGTGATGCTCTACTTGATAATGCATCGCAAAATATGGCAAGCTTATGTGGTTACAATTGCAAAGACAATTGTGGGAGGCATCGCCACTTTCACTCTGATCAGCCCAGCCATGCTGCTTTCACTAGGTGGAGGAATCATAGCTGTATGTTGTATGAGCGCAGGACTAATGATCCGGCCCAGATTGAGTGTCACCGGCATCAGCATACTGGGCGCTGTGAGTCACAACCTGACTCAATTGTTCCTGGCGCGATGGTTTATTATCACCCAGGACAGCCTTTTTGTGTTGACACCAATCCTGATCTTATTAGGATTGTTTAGTGGTATATTAACTGCGTGTTTATGCTACTACATTGAAGAAAGGATACCAAACCTGAAACTCAGATATGAAACGAAGAAAATCTAAGACACAGATACACAAAAACCTGCTGTATGTAGGAATTGGTTTTTGCATACTAACCGGTATGCTGTTGGGTATTGTCTGGTTTTATTCAGACGGTTTACCGCCCACAAGTGAATTGCGCAATTTCACTATGCGCAGTGGTTCCGAAGTGTACGACAGAAACGGCAAGATGGTATATCTCTTTGCCTTTGAAAAGCGTAAACTGGTCTCGCTGAAAGAATTGCCCCCCCATTTGATAGACGCACTTGTAGTTACTGAAGATAAGAATTTTTACAAGCACTTTGGTGTAGATATCATCGGTAACATCCGCGCTATAGTTATCGATATAGTGAGAATGGATTTCTCTCAAGGAGCCAGCACAATCACGCAACAGATGGCGCGTAATATGTTTTTGACCCTGGATAAACGGATCTCGCGTAAGATTAAGGAAGTGCTATTGGCCTTTAGAATTGAGCGCGAATTTAGTAAAGATGAGATTTTGGAGATATATTTCAATAAGATATTCTGGGGCGGGCAGTTGCACGGCGTGGAAGCAGCCGCACTCAACTACTACGGCAAACACGCTAAAGACCTTAGTCTGGCAGAGTCTGCAACACTGGTGGGCATGATTCAAAGACCAAACTACTACAATCCCATCAAGTATCCTGAACGGGCTAAAGCGCGTAGGGACAACATACTGGAGCGTATGTTAAAAAGCAAAGTGATCAGCGATACAGATTATGAATTAGCAGTATCGAGTCCTTTGCGAAAGATCGGTAGTTCCATGCGTCAAGCTTCGTCTGATTACTTCATCGAGCATATTCGTCTGTACCTGGAACACAAATATGGCACAGACCGCCTGTTTGAAGGTGGTTTGCGCATCTATACAACTTTGGATCAAGACCTTAGCGTTTATGCAGATAGTGTCTTGAACGATTATCTCATCGGCATCGAAAAGCGTTACAACTATCCAAACAAGATGGCCGATGTGAGCCCCAGCGCCTTTGATATCAACACACGATACCTTCAAGGCGGCTTGGTGTTGATGGAAAATAAAACCGGATTTGTAAGAGTAATGATCGGCGGCAGGAATTTTTCTCACAGCAAGTTTAATCGCATGACTCAGGCAAAACGCCAGCCAGGTAGTTCCATAAAACCGCTTATCTACACTGCAGCAGTTGAAAAAGGATATACTCCTGCTACTGTGATCAACGATGCGGAGATATCTTTAGTAGGCGGTGACGGCAAGAAATGGACTCCAACAAACTATAGCAAGAAATATTATGGTTATACCCGGATGCGTACAGCCATCACTCATTCTTACAACATTTGGGCTGTAAAAACAGCGATAGATCTGGGTCTGGATACACTTACCGATGCCTTCAACAGGTTTGGTATCCATCGTAAGGTTACGGATTATTCTGCTGCGCTGGGATCTTATGAAGTAACTCCCATCAATATGATATCAGCGTATACTACATTCCCCAATGGAGGAACCAGAGTAAGCCCGGTATTCATCACAAGAGTAGAAGATATGAACGGAAAAGTGCTGGAGAGGGGTTTCAGCACAAAAAGTAAGGTTACCACGGAAGAGGTGGCCTACATCATGACCAGCATGATGCAGTCCGTTACGACATCCGGTACTGGAGCTTCTGCGAGAAACAATTATCATTGGCAGGTAGCCGGTAAGACAGGTACTTCCAACGATCATCGTGATGCCTGGTTCATCGGTTTCAATCCGGTGTTTACTCTCGGTATCTGGAACGGTTTTGACAATAATGCAACTATTTCCGGAAGTGCCATCTGCACCCCGATTTGGGGAAAGATTATGACTCAGTGTATCAAGCTGGATAACAAAGGCAGGATTCCGCGTTCGGATGATACCCGATACAGCTTTAGTAAACCGGAGAAGATTGTGAGTTACAAGATTAACCCCAGTTCCGGTTTCCTGGCCAGCAGCGGCGGAATTGATGAGTACTTCATCGAAGGGAACATTCCTCCCGTTATGGATGACACTCTGCAGTATAACTTCTACCCAACTCGTTGGGGTTACAACGATTCTTTGGAACTCGAGTAATCGTGATCACACAGTATCTCTATTGGCTGTTACTGGCGCTTGTTGCTTCAGGTGCGGTTACTTACATAGTATTTGTAATTCGTTTCTACTTTGGCTGGAAAAACCTGTCCCAGAAGAAGAGCCACAAAAAGCTGAGAGTCTCCGTGGTAGTTGTGGGGCGTAATGAAGCCAAAAACCTTCCTCGCCTGCTTACTTGCCTGTTATCTCAGGATTACCCCAATGAGCTCTACGAGATTGTGTTTGGTGATGATGATTCCGAAGATGAAACGGAAGCCATTTTACAGCAATATATAAACCAAGGTCACAATATTCGCTACATCAAGTCTGTAGGGCGGGACGGCGTAGTATCACCCAAAAAAATGGTTCTGAACAAGGTAATTCTGGCTGCAGAAGGAGATATCATCCTTACTACAGATGCCGATTGCATGGTACCCTTTTCCTGGATCTCCAGCATGGTATCTTGTTTCACAGATGATGTGAGTATGGTGGCCGGATATTCACGCACATTGATCCCTGTTTGGAGCAAAGCAGGAATCCTGCAGAAATACGAACATCTGGATTTTGCGCTTACCTATATGGTGCTTGGTGGAGGATACACGCTGGGTAAAAGCTGGGCATGCATTGGGCAAAACCTGGCCTATAGAAAAAGCGCTTGGGAAGATGTGGGTGGATTCAAAAAGATCTGGCACCTGATGAGCGGGGATGACGTAAATCTGATGCAGCTCATGCGCCGTAAGGGACATAAGATTATATTCAACTTTTCGCCAGCATCTTTTGTACACACACATCCAGTATCCAGTTGGAAACAGTTCATCAATCAACGCAGCCGTTGGGCTTCGAACATGAAGTATCAGCTCAAGTTCAATCCGGAGTTTTTCTTCATTCTGTTTTCGATGGCATGCTTGTATTGGGGCAGCATCATACTCTTTTTTATCAACCTGAAGCTTGGTTTGCTAGTGCTCATGTATCGGATATTGATCGAACAGATCATGATATCGTATTCCCGCAAACACTTTGGCATAAGTGCGCGCATGCTGAGTTTCTACCCAATATGGCTGATTATTCAGACATTTATGCTGGTTTTCACCATGCTGTTGGGGCAGTTCAATATCTTTGTATGGCATGGGAAACGGCCCCCAAGAAGGAGATTAAATGCAAGTAATAATATTTGATGATAAACGCTTCAACAACTTCTTCCCCATCAGCCACACCCGTAGCGTGGGTGATTTGCGCTGTGGAATACTGAAACTGAGACAACGGCTTCAGTTCGTATTTGATTCCGATGATAGCATGGTAATCATTGAACCACGTTTGTATGCTCTTTATCGGGAACGTCATCCGGATTGGCAGATCAATGTGTGTCCTGATGGGCAGAAGCTATATCTGAATAGTCGTATCAAACTGGACTATGAGGCCATAACTGAGATCAAAAATCTATCTCCAGAAACCGCTCTAATACAGGGTGACGACATTGTAGCCTGTATGAGTTCTACTTCGTTTGGTTTTGGAGATCCGATCCCCGAAGGTCTAAGCACTACTGCTGCACAAACATTGCTATACAACTACATCTCAGATTTGGTGCATGATAATGCGCGGCTGATTGAGTGGGACTTTCAGAATGTCTTTTATGAGGCGGAAAACTACTTTGAGACCGAACCGGGAGTAACTGTATTGAATCCCTACAACATCTGGGTAGCAGAAGAAGTGACTCTGGCTCCAAACGTGGTTTTGGACGCTTCTTCCGGACCTATCGTATTGGATACTGGCGCTAAAGTAATGGCAAGCAGCGTTATCACCGGTCCTGCTTATATAGGCAAGAAAAGCTTGGTAAAGATCGGCGCAAAAATTTACGGAGGCGTTTCCATAGGCCCGCTCTGTAAAGTTGGTGGTGAGATCGAAGGAAGTGTCTTTCAAGCTTATTCTAACAAGCAGCACGATGGATTTTTGGGGCACGCATACATAGGCGAGTGGGTAAATCTGGGCGCAGACACCAATAACAGTGACCTGAAAAACACCTACAAGAACGTTAAGACATACATTTATCCGGAAAGAAGACAGATCGATAGCGGTAACCGTTTTATGGGTTGCATATTGGGAGATCACGTGAAAACAGGTATCAATTGTAGCATGAATACCGGTTTGGTGGTTGGGACAGGTTCAAACATCTATGGAAGCAAGCTGTTTAGCTCTTTCGTAGCGGATTACTCTTGGGGAGAGGCGGATAACCTGTGTGAGTATAGATTCCCAGATTTTATCCAAACCGCTTCAATTGTCAAATCCAGGCGCGGACTTGGTATGACCAAGGCAGAGATGGAACTGCTCAAAACACTAATGGAGAATAAATGCAAGACTATATAGAAGTTGAATTTCGCTCCGGACGCATGGGGTATTACCAGAATCCCGAACAGCTGCCCATAAACCCTGAAGACTTGATAATCGTCGAAGTAGAGCGGGGCGAAGATATCGCTCAGATAGTGCACATGGCCGTTCCCCGTGAAGAAAAAGAAATCCCGGACAGTAATGGCAGGATATATAAAATTCGCCGCTGCGCCACAGAAGAGGACTTTGAAAAGCTACGCAGTATCGGCTATGAAGAGGAAAAAGCCTCTCGTACCTTCAATGACCTGCTTTTGCGATACCCTTTTGAAATGAAACTTATCGAAACAGTATTCCAATTTGACGGTAATAAACTCACATTCTTCTTCACTGCAGATGGCAGAATCGATTTTAGGGTATTTGTGCGCGAATTGGCTACAATCTTTAAAACCCGCATAGAACTGCATCAGACAACCGGGCGCGACGAAGCAAAACGTTTGGGCGGCTTTGGCATGTGTGGACACCAATACTGCTGTTCCAGCTTTCTGAAGCGCTTCAATCAGGTTACTATAAAGATGGCTAAAGATCAAAACCTGGCTGGTAACCTCTCCAAGATCTCCGGACCATGTGGCAGATTGCTCTGCTGCCTGAATTTCGAAGAAGATTTTTATGTGGAGGAAGGCAAGGGTTTTCCCATCATCGGAACTTGTGTTCAATATGCCGATAGCCGAGCTATGGTGTATCGGATTGATGTATTGGCACAAAAGATTTACCTGAGTACAGAAGACCAAATTATAGTTGAAATGAATCCGGATGAATACTCCAGACTCCGAGTAATCAGCATTCCAGACTTGGAAACATGCCAGTAAATATCTTTGCACAGAAACCGGAAACTATACAAGCATCCCTGATAGGTAAGTTTCCAGACTATCGATACAAACAATTTGCAGATTGGTTTTACAAAAAGATGGTCTTTGACCCCCGGGAAGCTACAAACCTTCCCAAAGACTTTGTGGAATACCTTATGAATCATTTTAGCTGGCATCTCCCGGAGATCGATTGTAGCCTTACAGCTGAAGATCAGACCACCAAATACCGCCTTAGGCTGGAGGATGGCTCCTTGGTCGAGATGGTATTGATCCCATCAGCAAACAAGCGTACCCTCTGTGTTTCCT
This sequence comes from Candidatus Cloacimonadota bacterium, assembly GCA_028706475.1. Lineage (NCBI taxonomy): Bacteria > Pseudomonadati > Candidatus Cloacimonadota > Candidatus Cloacimonadota bacterium. The sequence goes on along the minus strand of JAQWBI010000012.1, from coordinate 15,777 downwards.
CGCAAGTGGGATGTGCCCGGGCATGCAGCTTTTGCGCCACTGGTACTCTGGGGTTGAAGCGTAGTCTGCATACTCATGAGATTGTGGGGCAGATTATGCTGGCTACAAGTTTATCTACTGAACCTCGCTTGAGTAATCTGGTCTTTATGGGCATGGGTGAACCCCTCGACAATCTGGATTCGGTATTGGAGAGTTTGATGATTATTCAATCTCCGCAAGGACTAGCCTTTAGCCCGCGGCGAACCACAGTGTCCACCAGCGGCATTCCCCAAGGTATCATTCGCCTTGCAGATAGCGGAGTAAAGACAAAACTGGCTGTCTCGCTGAACTCTGCCATAGATGAAAAACGGGAACGTTTAATGCCGGTAAACCGACTTTTCCCGCTTTCAGAACTCAAAGAAGCACTACGGTACTACCTCAATAAAAGCAGTTTCCGTGTAACTTTTGAATATATAATGATCCCGGAAGTGAATATGGGCGATGAAGATATCACGGCATTGAAACGCTTTGCAGGAGACTTGTCTTGCAAAATCAACTTCATCCCCTACAATACTGTTCCCAATTTGCCTTTTCGCAGTCCCAGCGAGATTGAGATAGACACCTTTCTGGCCAAGGCTCAGAGCCTCAATCAGGCTGTAACTCTGCGTCGCAGCCGTGGAGCAGAAGTATGCGGGGCATGCGGACAATTGGCAGGACTTAAAGGAGATAACAACACATGAAGAGCATTGAACAAATTACCAGAGACTTTTTCCCAGGCGAGGACTTGGCCCGTTGTGGCGGAGCTCATAAGATTTGCCTGCATTGCGCAAAGTGCCGGGCCGACGAGCCGGACGAAATATTCGACACCAAGCAAGAGCTAGCAAGTGTGATAGATGCCACAGTTCTGAAAGCTGATACCACAAAAGAGGATATAACCCAGCTTTGCGCTATGGCAAATGAGTATAAAACCGCTTCTGTCTGCATCAATTCATATTTCATTCCCCAAGCCAGTAAAATCCTGTTACCCCCAGTAAAGACTTGCACAGTAATCAACTTTCCCTTGGGAGCTGGGAGCCGTAAAGCAGTGAAAAAAGAAGCAAAAGCAGTAATCGAAGCCGGAGTGCAAGAGCTGGATATGGTACAAAACATCGCCGCAATCAAAAGTAAAGACTGGGATATGGCACTCGAGACAATAAAAGCTGTAGCCATCCAATGCCTTGAAGAGAAAGTACTGCTGAAAGTGATCCTGGAAACCTGCTATCTAAGTCGCGAAGAGATCATTATCAGCTGTCTCTTCAGTAAAAAGGCCGGTGCAAAGTTTGTGAAGACCAGCACTGGCTTTGGTACTGCTGGAGCCAAGGCTGAAGACATCGCTCTGATGCGGGAAGTAGTGGGACAGAAATTTGGCGTAAAAGCAAGCGGAGGTATCCGCAATCCTGAAACTGCAAAACTGATGCTGGAAAGCGGTGCAAACCGCATTGGTGCTAGCAGTGTAACAGCCCTATTGTAGGTAAAAATGAAACTGATTATTGCAGGATACAACATCGATGCAGGACTGATCGCAGAGCTGAAGGCAAAAAATGCCACTCCTGAAGTAATCTCCGCTGCTTATGCCCGCATTTCGCGTAGCAACAAGCGCGTGGATACTTTACGTAAGGAAGCTCTGAGCGCAGTGGAAAAAGCCCGTAGCTCAAACGAGAATATTATCTACGAAATGGGGCATGCCTCCATTGCAGAGCATGCTGTGTTCAACTTGGATCTGATTGATGTCTCACGTTTACTCACCGAGAGTGTTCAGCGCAGTCGATTGGCTTCATTCACAGAGAAGTCGCAGCGTTACGTGACCTTTAGCAAGGACTACCTGATTCCCAAGGAACTTAGCCGCAGAACTGCTCTTAAGCAACAGTACTGCGACTTGATGGACCGTCTGTTTACAGAGTATGAAACCAGCTATAATGCCTTGAATGAGTATTATATAATCCACAAAGCCGATATGAAACCAAAGGACAGGGAATGCCTGGCCAAAGAAGACGCCCGCTACATACTCCCCCTTGCCACAAAGACTCAAATGGGCATCACCATTAATGCCCGCAGTTTGGAACAGCTTTTACGCAGATTAGCGACCATCCCGCTAAAGGAAGCCTTGGAACTTAAAGAGCTGATCATCAAAGAAGTAAAACCTATCTGCCCCTCTTTGATTCGTCACACAGAATCTGATGGATACTTAGGGAAGGTAGACGTAAATAAAGTAGGATTCAGCGGATTCTTACAACAGGAATTACCTTGGCTAGCAGCGATAGATCTGGAAAACAAAGCCAGATTAATCTCCGCTCCGAAAAACGCTGATGACCAGATCCTTGCTGCTCTTATTTATCCTGAAAGCGAACTCTCTTGGCAAGACAACCTGGAGCTAGTCTCCCGCTTACCGAGATTGTCTAAAGAACAGCTATGGCAACAGGTATTTACCGGTATGAAGAGCTGGCACAAGGTACCCCGCGCCTTTGAAGCAGCAGATTTTGAGTTTGAGCTCTTTATCAGCGAATCCTGCTGGGCTCAATTCAAGAGACACCGTCAATGCACAATCCTGAAGAAGAAGGTCTATTCTGGCAATTTCCTGATTCCGGAAGCCATCAAAATGATTGGTAGAGAAGATCAGTGGAATAGCATGATCAAGGAATGTATCAGCTTTTCGGACATGATCCCAGAAGCCATTGAAGCAGTTCAAGACTATTTAAAACTAAATGGCTCCATTTGCAAGGTATATGTGAAGATGAACTGCAGAGAGTTGTACCATTTTATTCGCCTACGCAGCGATGAACACGCACAATGGGAGATTCGCGAGGTCTCGGAAGCTATCTGCAAAATTGTGAAAAAGCATGCTCCGAATTCGTCCCGTATGCTTTGTGGTAAAAGCTGTTTCAAGTAAATCTGTTGACAGAAAGCCGATAGCCAAAACTTATGACTATATCATTCTGCGTCCCTGTAGCTCAGCTGGATAGAGTGGCACCCTCCGAAGGTGAAGGTCAGGCGTTCGAATCGCCTCAGGGACGCCATAATATATGGCAAACGAAGTAATCCTTACTGCAGAGAACATCCATGTCGCTTTCGGTGACAAAGTTGTCATCGAGGATGCATCCTTTGGCATTCACGCTGAAGACAAACTGGGCATACTAGGTGTAAATGGATGTGGTAAAAGCACTCTCCTGAAAGTAGTGGCCGGCATTATCCAAGCCAACCGCGGTAACATTACGACTCGTAAAGATCTCAAAATCGCCTATCTGGAACAAAATGCTCCGATTGATCTTGAGTGCACAGTATTGGAACATGTGTTACCTAAACAAAAGGATATCCAGAAAGAAGAACATCACTACAAGGCAATCCTCAGTCGCTTGGGTATGGAGCTTTATGACACCAAAATGGGCATTCTCTCTGGAGGCCAACGCCGCAAAGCCGACCTAGCCAAGGCCTTGGCGCAAGAACCAGACCTGCTTCTGCTGGACGAACCTACAAACCATCTTGATCTGGACAGCATCGAATGGTTGCAAAACACCTTAATCTCCAGTAAAATAGCGCTGATATTCGTTACCCACGATCGTTATTTTCTGGATACCGTATGTAATCAGATCCTGAACATAGAAAATAAACAGTTTTTCTTTTATGAAGGGAACTACAGTGCTTATCTGAAGGGCAAAATCTTGCGGGATCAAGATAGCAAATGCAAGGAAACCCGCCGCCAAGCGCAGCTCTCCAAGGAATTGGCATGGCTAGCCAGAGGTGCAAAAGCAAGAGCCACAAAGCCCAAAAACCATGTGGAACGGGTGAAAGAACTATTAAGCAAGAGCTACCTGATTTCAAATAAAGAGCTCGATATCTCTTTCCAAACCGATCGTTTAGGAAAGACCATCCTGGAACTGCATAAGCTTAGCAAATCATACGATGGTAACACATTGTTCGAAGACCTCGATCATCACTTTCAGCCCTTGGAACGCATCGGAATATTGGGTCCGAATGGATGTGGAAAAACCACGCTTCTACGCTTGATTACCGGTGAAGAGAAGCCCGATATCGGCAGCATCAAAGTTGGTATGAACACTCATTTTGCTTATTATAAGCAGGAAGAAGAAGACCTGAACTTAATGATGAGTGTTTACGACTACATAGCTCAATATGCCGAAAGTATCCGTACAGCCGATGGAAGCAAGGTCTCTGCTACAGAGATGCTCAATCGCTTCCTCTTCGACGGCAAGATGCAACAACAGCGACTCTCTTCACTTTCCGGAGGAGAACGCAAACGTCTACAACTGTTAAAATCGCTGTTGTTCGGCGCAAATTTCATCATTTTGGACGAACCCACAAACGACCTGGACATCCCCAGTCTGGAGATTTTAGAGGATTATCTGGATGCCTTCAAAGGATGCCTGTTAATTGTATCCCACGATCGCTATTTCCTGGATCGGACAGTGGACTATTTGATAATCTTCGAGAATGGCAAGCTCCGAAAGTTTGCCGGTAACTATTCCGATTATCTATTGGTAAAACGCTATCAGGAAGAAGAAACTGAAGATTGTGAAAAGCCAAAAATCTGGAAACCGAAACGAGAAAACAAAGGATTGTCTTACAAGGAACAGAGAGAGTACGAAAGAATTGAATCTGAGATCGAGAAAATCGAAGCCGAGCTGTTGCGGATCGAGGAAGAACTAGGGAAAAGCGGCCTCAAGCACGATGAATATGCCATCATCGCCAAAGAGATAGATGACTACAACACAAAACACGAGATTGCTTTCAGCCGCTGGGTTTATCTTAGTGACAAAATAAATACAGTTACAGATTAAGTTAGTAGATTCCATCGCCATTTTGATTCAAAAGCATCATGAATAAAACCAGTTTTTCTGGGATGCATTTCGCAGTTACAGACCACTTGTTCAAGTGCTGAATCCACAGCATTTCAGAGCCAATCATGACAGATTATCGTATCACCTTAGTATATATATGACAATGAAATAAGACCAAGTTTGTCATTTTTTCTTGACAGATATCAACCTCCAAATCACTGTCACCCGAATATGAGATTAGGAACTCATTTTGGAGTAATATGAAGAAATTCAAAAAGAAAATATTGGTTACGTTTTTGGGATTGCAAGTCCTCCTGGTAGGGCCGGTAATCGCAGATTCTGTAGCCGGAATCGGCAATGAGGAGATCAGCCAGGATCAGACCGCTCTGGTTATTGATTCATTGCACACTCAGGAACCCCCGGGAATCGATCCGGAAATAATGGTCGCTTCCTACTACTCGAAGTACTTCCATGGTCGCAGAACTGCCAGCGGCGAAATTTACGATCGCTATGCAATGACCTGCGCACACAAAACTCTCCCCTTTGACACCAGACTTATCGTTACAAATCCCCAAAATGGTCAATCGGTTGAAGTACGCGTAAACGACAGAGGCCCCTTCCCCCATGGAAGAGACATAGATCTCTCTTATGCTGCTGCGAAAGAGATCGGCCTGATCCTACCCGGAGTAGCCCCCGTGGAAGTTATAATCGTACATCCCGAAAACGAACTTCCTCAGGATCAACTGGCTAGCAACTAGTCGCTATATCTGATACCGGTAACGAAACTCTACGATGACACCGGCAAAAGTCTATCCACTTCCCCTCAAGATATCTGCCCCCGTAAGACTAGCGCTTGCAGAGAATAAAGCAATAGTAGCACTGGAATCCACTGTAATCACACACGGTCTGCCTTATCCTCAGAACCTGGAGACTCTTTCCATGTTGGAATACTGTGCGCTTGAAAATGGTGCAACTCCTGCCACAATCTGCGCTTTGGATGGTGTGTTTCACATAGGCTTGGATGCAGAAGACATCAAGTTGTTGACCTATAAATTTATGCAACCGGAAGCTTTACACAAGCTTACCTCAAGGGATATCTCTATGGCAGCAGCCCGCAAATACAGTGGCGGGACTACAGTATCCGCTACGATGTATTTGGCACATCTGGTGGGCATTGATGTGTTTGCCACCGGTGGAATCGGTGGAGTGCATCGCGGATGGCAAAACACGATGGATATCTCTCTGGACATCAAGGCATTGGCGAGTATCCCCATGATCGTAGTATGCGCTGGCTGCAAGGCTATCCTAGACATCCCTGCGACCTTGGAGATGCTGGAAAGCTCAGGTGTTCCAGTATATGGATGGCAAACAGAGGAATTCCCCAGTTTCTACAGTCGTCAAAGCGGGCAAACAGTTGATCGTTTGGACTCGCTTAGCGAACTGGCTACAGCTTATCGTTATCATCAGGATTTGCCGCTTGTCTCCTCTGGAATGTTGATAGCCAATCCCATTCCAAAAGAATCGGAAATAGCCCGAGAAGAGATCGAGCCTTATATCCAGCAAGCAATCTCCGATGCCAAAGGCTTATCCGGCAAGGCATTAACCCCATATCTGCTGGCCATTTTAGCAGAAATAACCGAGAATAAATCTGTAAGTGCAAACCTGGTGCTACTGAAGAACAATGTAGTTCTAGCAGCCCATATTGCAGCGGAGTTGTGATGAAGATATACATATCAGTGGACATGGAAGGAATACCCGGAACCTTTAACTGGGAACAAGAAAAGATCGATCGCAGCAGTGTGCGAAAATGCATGATGGATCATGTGGAAATCGTTATCGACGAAATTTTGCAAAGTCACGTCGCAAAAGATCTTCAAGAAATCTGCATTGCGGATTCGCACAGCAATGGCGACAATCTGTTTTACCAGATTACTGCCCGCGATGAGAGGATCAATCTCATCTCAGGTTCTCCCCGTCCGGAGTATATGATGCCGGGATTTGACGGCAAATTCAATCTGGTGTTCTTATTGGGTTATCATGCCGGTACAGGGGCTATGAAAGCCAATATGGATCACACATATTCCAATAGCCGCGTCCAACATATCTGGATCAACGACAGGCCCATGAATGAAGCTCTTATAAACGCTGCTTATGCTGGATATCACGGGGTTCCGGTAGCCCTGGTATCCGGGGACAAGGCATTGGAAGACGAGCTAAAACCCATCCTGCCCGACATTAACTATGTATGCACAAAAGAGGGGCTGGCCAAGTTTGCAGCCAAAAACTACTCTTTGGCGCGGGTAAACCGGGAACTGCGAGATGCAGTACGTTCATCACTTGCCTTTACAAATCTTCAGGTCTATTGCTTTGATGCTCCCATCAGACTAAAGATCGAATTTTATTCCACTGCCATGGCGGATGTGGTGGCGCTGATGCCCGGAACCAAGCGAATAAACGGCAAGACCATCGTTTATGAACACGATGACTATGCCGTATTATTCAATGCCCTGATGGCTTTGATCACCTTGGCCTACGCCACTGGAATATAGATTACTACCGCCATATAACAGAGATTGTATCCTAAAAAGAAAAAAAAGTTCGTTTCGAAGGACTTTTCCGGCTACAAATCAATTGACACAATTGAGCCCTCTCTCAAATTAGCTCCAGCTGAGTTTTCCTAATGTTTTTTGTACTCAAAAATTCTGTTTGAGCAGGGATTATGCCAATGAACAATGAGAAAGGTCCTATCCTAGTAGTGGATATCGGAAATTCCAGTATAGTGTGCGCAGTGTTTGAAGATAATGAGTTACTTGCTCGTTATCGTATGCCCAGCACCATTCATGCCGGTACTCAGGAATATTTCAGCCGCATCGGGCAGATTATGCCTGAATATCCTCTTGCACTTTTCAAATACATCGCATTAGGCAGCGTAGTTCCCTATCTTACAAGTGTTTGGGATGATATGTTATCCAGACACAGCAACGCCATGATCTATCCTATCAATGGGCTTTCTCCCATTGGATTGAGATATCTAAATAAAGACAGATCTACTGTAGGTGCTGATCTGGTTGCCAATGCTTTTGCAGCCTGGAAAAAGTACAGGAGTTCTACTCTGATAGTAGATTTGGGCACCGCTACAACCATCCAACTGGTCACTGCCGATGCGCTATATGCCGGAGTAGCTATCGCTCCTGGGATGAAAACAGCCGCAAGCCAGCTCTTCTCGAAGGCCGCTCAATTAAATGAAATCAACCTCGTTGCCCCAAAAAACATCGTCGGATACGACACTGAGGAAGCTATGCGCTCCGGAATCGTTCTGGGCCATGCTCTTATGATAAGAGCTTTTATCGACGAGATCAGACACAATTATCCCCAATACGCACCTTATAAAGTTATCCTCACAGGCGGTCTGGCATCCAGTATAGCTGCTTTGTGCCCCGCTGACTACATCCTAGATAGCGACCTGACTCTCTGGGGCTTTTATTGGGCACTAATTAGCCTGATCTCCGAATCCGCATGATGTCTTCGCTCAAACGCCGGCTCATTCTCCTGCTCTGGTTCCCTATCATCCTCGGAGCCAATGTCTTCGAGCCGCGTTTGTATATCGACGGATATTATCCCATAGTAAACAATCGCCTAGACATATATAAACTTGGCAAAGGTCTGGATATCTTTAAAGAGCGTCCCTACGCTATTCCGGCGATAGACATTCCCCGTAATGAAGAGATCGATTTTGAAAACCAAAGAGTTATTATAAACACGCTTGTGGAAAACCAGCAACTGCACCCCCCCATCCCGCTTTCTTTTGACAAATATCTGGAAAATATGCAGAAACATACCTTCCGCAAGTCATTGAATGCGCAGATAAAGCAATACGTACAGACTGCCACATTGCCTACTTCAGGCCTCATTGGTGAGTTTGTGTTGGATCTTCCCACCATCGCTCTTCCCCGCGGAGTAAAACGGGTATTAGGGAACAAAGCAGGGCGCCTGAATCTGGATGGTACGCAGAAAATTTCCCTGCAGGTAAGCAGCACAAAGCGCAAACAGATACCTATATATGAAACTGAAAACCGCAGCACTTTCGACATTAAAATGGAACAGGAAACCAATCTGAGGCTTACCGGAACTATAGGCGAAAAGATAGCAGTAAACCTAAAGTACAACTCAAATCAGGATGAAGAACTCTTTGATCCCAACAATGTAAACATCAAATACACCGGGGATGAAGACGAGGTTGTTCATTCCATTGAAGCAGGAAACATCAGCCTGTCTCTATCGGGAAGCCGCTATATAAGCTACTCTACCAGCTCTCAAGGTCTGTTTGGCGTTACCAGTAAATTCAAACTGGGTGATCTTGATTTGTCGGTGATAGCCTCCAAAGAGGAAGGACAAAAGAATAGCATGAGCTATGTAGGACAGGCCCAGGCCGATAGCGTGGTTTTCCGCAGCAAGGACTATGTCCCCCGCACAATGTATTATATCTGCGATCCCTACGAGCTGTACGATATATACGATGAAAGCAACATCGGTGATAACCCCCCAGGATGGATTAATAATGCTATCCGCACAGACGGCTCTGGAGCTTGGTTTATAAAGAATCCGGATCTGTTACCCAAAAACGGTACGTTGAAAGTATGGCTGGACACTCAAAGTCCGTTGGACAACTTCAAATTCGCTCAGGGAGACACGATCTATATCAGCCCCACAAACAGCTATATACCCTATTATGAGGAATTGATTGAAGGCACGGACTTTATAACCGATTATGACGCCGGATTCATCACTTTACTTCGTCCTATAGACAGAAGCACTACTCTGGGAGTAACTTATACTAGAAAGGACAACATTCCGGTTAATTCCGCTGATTACTATACTGAAAGCCAGATCCCGGGTAATGAACTCATTTATCCTTTTGTGATCCGCCGCAGAAACCAAGACTACAACCCCCAAGATCCCAACAACGTGTGGCACTACCAGATGCGCAACATCTATAGTATGAACAAAACCAATATCAAGAGTGACGGCTTCAGCTTGGATGTGTACATCTTGGATTCGGACAACACACGCAACTACAACCTACCAGACAGTCTTAATACCGGAAACTTCATAACTTATATGGATTATCTACGTTTAGACAGCTCCGGGGACGGCATTATCAACGGAGATGATGCCACTGTAAATCTATCTTCCGGAATTGTCTTGTTCCCCTTCATAGAGCCTTTCAGACCTTTGGGAGAGGCGATACTGTATGAAGAGCAAATCGAATCTATCGGATTTGATGAAATTGAGTTTTATCTGGCAGTCAAAGGGAAAATTGGCAGAGAAGCAATCGACCTTTCACAAAGCGGAATCTTGAAAGGTAGTGTACGTGTAAAAGTAAATGGCTTGGAGCAAAAAGAAAACTTAGATTACCTGGTAGACTACGATTTTGGACGCATTACCTTCCTTACTGCCGCAGGAAAAGATCCGGATGCAAAGATAGAAATTGACTACGAAAGCCGCTCACTCTTCAGTGTAGCGAGCAAAACTCTTGCCGGTATGCGTGCAGATTGGCAAGTGATGGATAACGCCAAGTTGGGCGGTACTCTGATATACAGATCAGAAACCGTTGCCGACAAGAGACCCCGGATCGGTAACGAAAACATCCAGATGTGGATGGCAAACGTGGACGGGAAGATAGGCTTCAAACCTGCTTTTGTTACCCGATGGATAGATGCCCTACCGCTAATCTCAACCACTGCCAATAGCGAGTTTACCATCAGTGGTGAGATTGCTTACACCATTCCTACGATCTACGGAGATTCCGAAACCAAAAAGAAAATATCCTATGTGGACGACATGGAGTCCATTGTGGATAGCTATCCCTTGGGAGTGACCTTATCTACCTGGGTAATGGGCAGTGAACCCTATGGCACAAACCTTTCCAAGGGACGCATGAATTGGTACAATCCCAAGAATATCTACCGTGAACAGATCGAGGATCCCTCCACCCTTACAGAGCGGGAACGAAAGGAAAGCGCTACCGTTCTGGCTATGAAGCACTGGCCTGGGAGCATCTATATGCCGGGGGCCGGAGTGCAAAGCTGGAGTGGCATAATGAAGTACCTGGGCAATCAGCTCGACTTCACTCAAAAGAAATACATAGAACTATTGGTAAAAGTAGACAACTACGATAGCATCAATCGCCCGGATGCAATCCTAACCATAGATCTTGGCGACATCAATGAAGACTTTTACACGGAATATGGAGATCAGAGCGATTACAACTCTGAGGATGCCAATAGGGACGGTGTACTCACTCTGGATGAAGACCTCGGACTGGATGGTGTCTTGCATGGTGAACCAGGTCATGATCCCTTTGATCTGGCGGATAACAGTATGGATGCCAATGGAGATTATCCCCAGATAAACGGCAGCGAAGGCAACCGTGTTTTGGACTCTGAGGATATAGATAACGACGGCGTCCTGGACACTCTCGATCGCTACTTCAGCTACAGTATTTCTTTGGCGGACACTACCGGACAAAACCACGATGGCTGGGTGCTATATCGCATCCCGATCTCTGATCCGGAATACTACACGATTGTGAACAATCAAGCTGGTGCGGGACCCACATTGAAGAAAATATCCTATGCCAGAATGTGGGTACAATGCGATACTCCAGTTCGCGTGCTGGTTGCTGATGCATCGCTTGTGGGCAACAAATGGCAGGATTTCTTTGTGCGCGATTTAAACAATAGAATCCTTACCGAAGCGGAGCTTGCAGCATTCAATACTACCTATCTTTCCGGTTTGGTAAACAACCAGAAAAACTCCAATCACTACAGCTCGCCTCCAGGTACGGTTTATGTAGAAGACCGCAGAGAAACCACAGAATCCGCTTTGTCGCTTGATATTCGAAACCTGCAAAGCGAGCACCAGGTTCTTCTACGCCAAAGAATGATAGATCCATACAATCTCCTCCCCTATGAAACTCTGCGTTTTTGGGTATATCCGGAAGCTGCTGAAGGCTCATTTACCGATGATCTGGATATCTTTATCCGCATCGGAGCGGACTCGTTGAACTACTATCAGATCACTCAACGAATTCCCGCTGTGGAGTATATGAGCAAGATGGACAGCAACCGCTGGATGGAGCTTGAGTATGTGTTACAAGATATTACTGCGTTAAAAGAACAGAATCCCGGGGCGACATCCGATACTCTCACTGTAGGCGATATAACATACTACTATAAGGGAAGACCCACCCTTACTTCGATCCGGGAGTTGTATCTGGGAGTGATCAATCCTCGCACAGACACCCAAAATACGCCCTTGAACGGCACCATATATTTCAACGATATGCGCGTGACCAATCCTTATCAGGAAACCGGTGTAGCACAAAGAATAACTCTAAACTCCAAATTTGCCGATTTTTCGACCTTGGATATTGATTACGAATCCAAGAGCGAAAACTTCAATCCTGTGATCCAAAGGGGCAGAACCAGTACTTATACCCGCACGAAAAGCCTGAACATTATCAACAAGTACTTCCTAAACAAGTTCTTCCCAACTAGCTGGGGTCTGGATATGCCGGTTACTCTGCGGAGAAATCACACTGAAGGCACACCTCGGTACCGGGCAAACTCCGACCTAGTGGTGAGCAATATCCCCGATCCCAAGGAAAAAGCCAGGGAAACAACCGAAAGCACCACTTATTATGCCGATTTTGGCTACAGTCTGCGCAATGCTCCCAAAAGCAAGATCCTGCAATATACCCTGGGCAAGATCACATTATCCGGAAACATTCAACAGATAAACAGCCGTAATGCGACTAACGCAGACACCACTCTTACCTGGCGCGGTACCATGGGCTACAACCTCTCTTTTCCCGCAGATGTAACCAGCTTCAAATTGTTCAATAATTATCGTTTGGGCTTTTTCCCCACTGCTTTTACGAACAGTTTTACTATAAACACCAACGAACCAAACAGCTACAATTGGGAACTGCGTGATGGCGTGTACGATTGGTATGATCGTCCAAACACTCAAGCCACCAAGGTGTTCACCAGCGACAACAATATCACCTGGCCTCTGTTGAGTGACCTTAATCTGACCGGTAGAATAAATACAAAGCGAGATCTCAAGCAGAAGAACTATCTGAAGTCGGTCAATATCGGTAAACAAACCGAATACGTTCAAGATCTGGGTCTGAACTACAATCCCACTTATCTGACCAGGATATTCAATATCAGCACCAGTGTTAGCGCCAGATACACCGATTTGATGCGAAAGTACAATGAAACAGTGGACGGAGAGCAAGTTGAAGTGTATCAGAGCGATGGTAATACCAATAGAAGCATTCGTACAAACTTTTCCCTAATGAACTCCAATATGCTTGGTCAGTGGTTACAGAAGCTCAGAAGCAAGTACCCTCAAAAAGGCGACAGCCAAAAGCCAACTTACGATGAGGATATGATGCGGGATATGGATCCTGAGCAAATGAGCGATGAAGAGCGTAAACAGTTCGAGGAGATGATAAATCAGCAGGAACAGATGGATAAAGATGAAAAGGCCATGAAGGAAGAGGAGGAGCGTCGCCGCAGTGATGAAGAGCTCAAGAAGGAGGAAGAAGAGGAAAAGTTCAGGCAAATAGAAGAAGAACAGCGAAAAGAAGAAGAACTCAAAAATAAAGAGGAAGAGGAAAAGTCTGCAACTGACGCTGCAGAAGATACTTTTGAAAAGAAGGATTCTGAAGCAATGATGGATCCCGAAAAACCAGACCAGGACACAGACAGTCCCGAAAATAATCCAGACGAAACAATGCCGGAGAAAGAAGAAAAAGAGACAGAAGAGGAAGAGGAAGGCTCCGGATTCCATCCATTGGTAACAGTCGTAGATTATCTCTCCCGCATCAAAAACATTACTGCCTCATATCAGAACGGCTATGCCATGAGTTTTTCCAGAAAGACTGATCGGCCAAACTTCGCCTTCCAGCTCGGCGTACCTCATTCCATGCCCAGAGATTATATGGATGCAATCGGCAATGACAACACTATCACTCTCTCTTCCGGCATCATGTTTGGCAGAAATCTGGACAGCACTATCAACTTCGCTCATAGCTTCAACAGGCGTTACTCAGCTGCCAGTCAGCAGAATAAATCCACCACTTTCCCTGATATTACTCTCAGTCTGATGAACTGGGAACCCTGGTTGGGCTTATCCAACTACTTACAGGGCGCAAGGTTAAACACAGGATTCCAATACACTACAAGAGCCAGCGGAGATATCGACTGGGTGAAGCCCAAACAGGAGGCTAAAACCATATCTCTGAGCCCCTTGATCGGTTTCACCGGAAACATTCTGAACAAGCTGAATACAAACCTAAGTTTTTCTATGTCTGAGACCGAAAACATCACGGATATGGATACCTATAATATCGTAAAGACCAGTAACACCGTAACCATGAACGGTAATCTGACATACAGCTTCACTGCTGGGCGCGGATTCACAATTCCCTTTACCGGAAAGAAGATTCACATAAATAACCAGTTATCGTCCTCCATGGGTATCACTTACGACAAGACCAGAGACGTTACAAAAGGCCGCGACAACTCGCAAGTGGACAGAGATACCTCCCGCCTCTCCATCACTCCAGGCGCAAGTTACCAATTTGACCACAACATCCGTGGAGGTTTAAGCTCCAGTTATGAAGTAAATTCTGACCGCAAGCGGGACGACGGTTCCCAGATATTTAGCCTGGGAATATGGGTGGAAGTAAACTTGTAATCTCCCCAAATCTCAGCCCTCTGCTTCATCCTGATATTAAGCAGATATAAACGTGTTATCATCGAGTGAGCACTGCATTATTACTGCTTGATATCTACATCAAATCTCGCTAATACCAAGGGGAAGGATAGTAAAAATACGGATATAAAAAAAGGGCGGCATCAGAACCGCCCGAAATGCATCAATCAGAAGTTGTAACTTCCTCCCCCGTCCAAACCCCGATAGGAAGGTAGCCGGAAACGGAACTTCAACTGCTGAGTAGGCTCCCAAAACGTGAACGGAGCCTTCATATTGCTCTGCCAATAAGGTTTCTGATCCTTCGATGTATAGCTGTAAACCTCATCTTGCACGCTCTTCATCAAGACAGGGAAATCGTACATATCGCTGGTGATCTTGTTAAAAAGCGAATAGGTGAAAATGCTATAACGTTCTCCTTGAGCCCTCAGCTCTTTTCCGACGTCGGACGCCATGGCAAAGCCTTGATTAGCATTAAGACGCTGAATGGATTGAAGCCCTTTGTCCTTGGGGCACAGGGATTTTGGGAAACCACTGGGCAAAGTCCTGTTTTCCATAAAAAGGAAGGAATTGCTGGCCCTGCTGAGTGCTTCCAAAACTACATCCACGCTAATAAGAGTTTCATCCAGATCATCCAATTTACTCTTGCTATAAGGTAGGATATAATTCTTATCGGCAATCTGCTTCGTAAAACCGGCATAATAAAACACAGCTGTGTCTCCACTTACCAGGCTTTTCTTGAAATTATCCAGCGCCGAGATGGTGGCAGCGTAGTCCAAATCACTGTATTGGGATACCTCGTAGTCGATCGCCTTCAAGGCATCCGCAGCTAGCTGAGCATCGTTCAAACTGGTGGATATCTCATCTTTGTAATATCTGCTGTTGCCAATCACCAATGCTTTCCTCTGAGCAAAAGCACTAAAGCTGAGAATCATCAACATTAGCAAAACCGCATATCTTTTCATGGTTTCTCCTATTCAATTTTGCAGGACATCTTCCCTGTGTAATGGCTACAAGTCAAGACATTTCTCGCCAAGAGCCCGCAACAAGGATATGAGACTGTTCAATACCTCCCACTTCATTATGCTACTTTCCTTGTGTTCTTAGAGAAAAGCAGGTCGAGATGGTTCCAAGCGAGCTTTTCTTGACAAATATGGGAGATATTTAGACTGGCGATCAG
>JAQWBI010000011.1 GCA_028706475.1 Candidatus Cloacimonadota bacterium | reverse complement strand
TTGCCCTTTCCCCAGCCTCAAAGAGCTTTGGCTGGTGCCACGTCTTCGGCGTCTCAAGGACGCCTTATCCTTATTCTAGTAGTCAATTAATCTTTGCTGTCTTTATCAAAAAAACTCTATGAAAGTGCCTTTGCAGAGGCTCTCGGATGTACTGCAATAAAAAACTGATTGACAAAAACAGCCCCTTGGATTCTAAGGAAAGTCATAGTGATGGGGGCCTATAGCTCAGCTGGTAGAGCTTCCGGCTCATAACCGGATGGTTGGGGGTTCGAGTCCCTCTGGGCCCACCACTTTTTTGTTTTCTTCTTCGCCGCAATCGCTTATCTTGTCTGTGAAGGAATCATTATGAAAAACTTACAGCTCATGTTCTTGCTCATGGTATTACTTACGCCTTTGGCAGCCACCAAATATGCGGGAGAAATCTTTAGCTTCAGCCCCGGTGTGCAAAACCAAGCCATGGGCAGTACCGGACTCACATATTCTGCATCCCAAGCCGCCGGCTGGTGGAATCCAGCTCTCTTGGCTTACGATAATTCTCGCGGAGTAGAATTGATGCGCAGTGATCATTTTGAAGGGCTACTTACTCAGAACCAGATTTCCCTCAAGGTTGGCAGCGGTTCGGGCATCACCATCAATCATCTTGCCATCGATAAAATTAAGCTTACAAAGCTGGAAAACGAAGAGGAAGAACTCAGCAACGACAACCGTCCCTATGTGTGGAAAACGGTAAGCAACCAAGACCTGATAATGTACGCTAATTATGGTAGGGAGATGAGTAAAAACATCTATCTGGGAATCTCGCCAAAGCTTGCCTACCGCAGCCTTGCCGAGCACAACGGTTACGGCATTGGTGCAGATTTGGGTGCTTTGTGGGACCCGGGAAAGGGATTCTTGCTTGGTATAAATCTCCGTGATTTCTTCGGTACACAGATCCTCTGGGAATCCGGCGAACACGAGATAGCCATACCAAATCTGGATATGGAGCTTTCCTACAGCCGAGATATCATGAAACGCACAATCCCCGTCCATCTTGCCGTTCGTAGCCAGATTTATGCTGAAGAGCGCGGTGATGCCAGCAATTTCAGCAGCTCTTCCCTTAGCGGAGACATTCATGCCGGGCTTATGATCCGCCCCATTCCCGCTTTACAACTGATGGCGGGATATGATGTGGACAGCTTCAGCACCGGATTGGGGCTTCAATTCAAACCCCTTGGTTTATACTACGCTTTAAAGACCAATGCACCTGATGGCTTGGGCTATACTCATAAGATCTCACTAACCTACTCATGGTAAAAAAGATCGCCCTGCTGGGCGCAAGTGGCTCCATAGGGGATTCTTTTTTTAAGGTCTATAGCAAGCATCTACAAAATCTCTCCATTAACCTCGCCGCTGCCCATTCAAACTCCGCCAAACTCTGTCCCCTAGCACGCAAATTCCGGATCCCCATTCTGGTATTCACCGGCATCAGCGATCCCAAGCTGCAGCAGAGTATCCGGGATGAATGCCCCGAACAGAAAGTGTATTTCGGCAGGCAGGCTCTGCTGGCGCTTCTGGATGATGCGGATTACGATATCGGTTTGAACGCCATCGGCGGATCTGCAGGTATTGAAGCCACTTTCGCCATCCTGCAAAGAGGCAAACAACTGGCTTTGGCAAACAAAGAATCTCTTGTGATGGGCGGACATCTGGTTCAGAAGTTGAAGAAACCTGGACAAATCCTGCCTGTAGATAGTGAACACTCCGCCATCTTTCAAGCCTTGGGCAAGCACCCTCATCATGAAGTACAAAAGCTCATCATCACTGCTTCCGGCGGTGCGTTCCGAACTCTGCCTTTGCAGGATTTCTCCCGCATCACACCCCAAATGGCATTAAAACACCCAAATTGGGATATGGGCGCAAAGGTTACTCTGGATAGCGCTACCATGTTCAACAAAGCTCTGGAGGTGATGGAAGCACACTGGCTCTTCGATATGCCCTACGAACGCATCGAAGCAGTCATCCATCCCCAGTCCATCATTCATTCCTTGGTGCAATTCCGCGATGGCTCTATGCTGGCTCAGATAAGCTCGCCAGACATGAGCCTCCCCATTCTATACGCTCTCAGTTATCCAGAGCGCTGGCAATCGGAATTGGTGCAAACCAATCTCTTGGAGCTGCCACAACTTAGTTTTGAAGACATTTCAGCCGAACGCTACCCTTTGTATTATCTGGGCCTGGAAGTCGCCAAACAGGGCGGGATTCTGCCCACAGTGATGAATGCTGCCGTGGAAGCGGCAATGAAACTCTTTTTGGAAGGGAAAATCCCCTTCACCGGCATCTTTCCTCTGGTGGAACGCACTATCGCTGAAGCCCAGCAGATCCCTGATCCCGATCTTAGTTCCATTGTTGCCGCCAATCGCAATTATTACAATAGATGCCTTTCGATATTCGCAAAGCAATAGAATTTACATAAATTGGAGAACTTATGGATTACACACGCTACGCCGTAGAGCAGATTTTAGCTCTGTGCAAAACTCCCAGCCCCACCGGATTCACCAAGGTGGCGACCAAGTATCTAATTGAAGAACTGAGTGCCATGGGCTATGAAGCTCAAGTCTCGCGAAAGGGCTCAGTATTGGCCAATCTGGGCGGCGAGGGCAATCCCCTGATTCTTGCCGCACATATCGATACACTTGGGGCTATGGTTCGCGCCATCAAAGGCAACGGCAGATTGCGTTTCACCAAGATCGGCGGCTACCCTGAAAACAACATTGAAAACGAAAACGTTACCGTTCACACCAGAGATGGCAAACGCTACTCCGGAACGGTATATATAAACGGTCCGGCAGTGCACGTTTATAGCGATTCCGGTACCAGTAAACGTGACGACAACAACATGGAGATAGTCCTCGATGAGATCGTGAAAAGCAAAGCCGACACCGAGAAACTCGGAATTTCACCCGGAGATTTTGTTTCCCTGGATTCCCGTACCATTCACACCGATTCCGGCTTCATCAAGAGCCGCCATCTGGATGATAAAGCCAGTGCCGGAGTACTGCTGGCCTTAGCCAAAGAAGTTCGTGACGGTAAACTGAAACTCACCAGGAAGACTGGTATTCTCTTCACCACCTACGAAGAAGTTGGCCATGGCGCAGCATCAGGATTTCCCGATGACACCGTGGAGATGATATCCGTAGATATGGGTGCTGTAGGCGACGACCTGGGAACCGACGAATGCAAGGTTTCCATCTGCGCCAAGGATTCCGGTGGACCCTACGATTGGGACGTTACCGATGCCCTGATCAAGCTCGCCAAAAAGATGAATCTGCAATATGCGGTGGACATCTATCCTTACTATGGTTCAGATGTGGAAGGCGCATTGAGAGCCGGTTATGACATCAAACACGGCCTTATCGGCCCCGGAGTGTTTGCCTCTCACGGTTACGAGCGCACTCACACTCAAGCCATCGACAACACGCTAAAGCTGCTGGAAGCCTATCTGGGCCAAGTCTGAACGATATAATCACCGTTTGGAGCAGAAATTGCATCCAATAAACCGTAAATGTTAATAATTATGGAGTATATAATGCGATTACGCCTCATATGCCTGTTGATGGCCTTTATTCCCCTGATTCTATTCGCTCAGGTAAACCTTCCTCTCCCCGAGTGCTATCACACTTACGAGGAAGCCACCAGTGAGCTTTTTGCCCTGGAAGATCAGTATCCCACTATGGCCAAAGTCCACATTATCGGCTACTCTGAACATGATTCAATCCCCATCTATGCCCTGCAAATATCCAACGATGTTCAACAGCTTGAGGGGTCTTGGAACCGTCCCGCACTACTCTTTGTGGGTCAGGTTCATGCTGAGGAAGTTTTGGGCGTACAGATCACACTCAGCAACGCCAAAGAAATCTTGCAAAACAATCAATCCAGCCCATATATAAAGTGGATCAATCAGTTGGATACATGGTGGGTGCCCACTTTGAATCCGGAAGGACACAATGTGGTAACCGCAAACATGGATACATCTTACCGCAAAAACAAACGTGATAATAACAACAATGGTATCTTGGACTTCGATACGCGCGTTGGTTATGATATCGACGGTGTGGACATCAACCGTAATTTCGATTTCAACTGGGCTCATGGCGACACCCTGATGCAACCCGGTGGCGATGAGGTTTACGACTATTATCGCGGACCCGCTCCCATGAGCGAAAGCGAGAACCAAGCCATCAAAGCATTGTGCGACCAGAAGAAATTTGTATATAGCATCTGCTGGCACTCCTCACGCTCTGGCAATTTCTCCGAAAAAGTCTATTTTTCTTATAACTGGAAAGATGTGCGTCCCTCTCCCGATTTTGCTTTTGCCCAGAGCATCGCACAGGGCGTGGCTACTGCAATCCATAAAGAGAACGGCCAACCCTACGAATACTATCCCAATGCCAGCCGCAGAGGAGCTTTCCACGATTGGATGTACAAGGAATATGGCACCATCCAGCTTCTCATCGAGGTCGGCACCAGCAATCTGCAGCCAGAGGAACCAATGATGCTGGATACCGTTGATCGCGCCAGCGAGGGCGTTTGGTGGATGCTAAACCGCGCTTTGAACTATTCCACCGATGTTCCTTCCACATCCATGCTTACGGGAACTGTGATAGACAGCGTTACCGGAGAAGCCCTGGAAGCTGAGATCATAATCCCCGAAAAACACGCACCATGGTTCGTTCCCCGCACCAGTTCACCTGATACCGGACGCTTTTGGAAAGTCCTTCCCCAAGGCAACTACACTATTCAAGCCCGCAAGAAGGGTTATTGGGACACCGTCATCACCAACGTTACTGTATATAACACCGGCAGAACCACTCGCAATCCGGAGCTTAGCCCCAAACAAAGCGCTCAACTGCACGGCTATGTGAGCAGCAATGGCATGAACATCCCCGCCAGGATCATCATCAAGGACTTTATTCCAGACGAACTGAACATAGTAGGTGCCTATCAATACGAAGGTTTTGAAGGCACGTATCCCATAGAAATCTGGAATAATGGTTATTATCCATACCTGGAAAACTTGGCTATCGCTCCCGGAGCTTCTCAAATCAGCTTTGAACTGGGAGAAGCCAATATCATTTTCTCTGAAACCTGGGAACAGGGCACAGACAATTGGGAGATCAACGGTCCCTGGTTGCTGCAGGATGAATTGAGTGTGAACGGGAATGCCATAACGGATAGCTGGGGTGGACGCGGACACTACGCCAGAAACTGCGATGTGTGGATTGCCACCAAAACTCCGATCGATATTCCTCTTACTGGAAATCCCTTACTGCACTTCGATTCGCATGTTTATACCGAATGGAACTTTGATCCGGTAACCGTGGAAGTATCTACGGACGGCAGCTCATGGCAGGAAATCTGGATAAAATCCGGACGCCATGACTGGTGGCAAAAGGAATATGCCTATCTTTCTGATTTCGCTGGACAAAGGATATACTTGCGCTTCCGACTGCGCGATGTTGGCATCGCCGATGAATTGACCGATCCGGGCTGGACTATCGACAACATCTACATAGTTTCCGGCAGCTCATCCGCCCACAAAGACGTACTGGTGCCTGGTTTGGAGAAGAATGCCCTGTATCAGAACTACCCCAATCCCGCAAAAAACAGAACCTACATCCCCTATAGCCTTACCGATGCTTCAGAAGTGCATATCGACATCTACAATATCCGCGGCCAATTGGTACGCAGCTATCGCCCCGGCAATAAAGCCGAAGGCAGCTACACCTGGCTCTACGACGGAAAAGATGACGATGGCAAAACTCTGGCCAGCGGCATTTATCTCTACCGTATGAAGGCCGGTAAATATAACAAAACCCGCCGTATGGTCTGGGTAAAATAAGTATTAATACATTATTGAAATACCCCAAGCCCAGTGCCTGGGGTTTTCTTTCTCCTTGGATTAAGTGGTGATGAAGCTGTTATCATCCCGTTATGATCTAGTGCTCACTCGATGATAACGCCTTTATATCTGCTTCGGCATAGTTTTAACCATTGAGGCAGCCATGGAGATGCCCATTGAAAGGCATACTTCGGTAACATGTGCTACACCAGCTATACGTTCCTGCAACAAATAATGCGGATATGTCTTGACACCCAGCCCCTGCTCGTATTGATTTAGCTCAAAGACCATTTTGGGAGTAATATCATGCTGTACCTGCCAACCAGAATATGCTTTGGCGCCGATGCCCTTAATGAAGCCGGCGCATACTTACCATCTATGGGCAAAAAAGCCCTGATCGTATGTGGGAAAAGCAGCGCTGTCAAAAGCGGAGTGATGAGCGATCTTTTGCCCTTACTGGATTCCAAGGGTATTGCCCACAGTGTATTTGCAGAAATCTCTGAAAACCCCGACACTACGCAGATCATAGCCGGGAAAGGGCAACTCATAAAAGAGGCATGCGATTTTGTGATCGGAATAGGAGGAGGCAGCCCGCTGGATGCCGCCAAAGCCATCTCGCTAGCCGCTGCCAATGACCTGCTGATTGACCAGTTATACGATGCCGAAATGCACCAGAATGCCTACCCCATCGTAGCCATTCCCACTACTCACGGAACAGGCTCTGAGACTACGCAATACAGTGTCCTAACGGACAAGAGCTCTCACAAGAAGGCTGGTTTTGGTTGCGAATTGCTCTTCCCCCGGCTGGCGATAGTGGATCCAAAATACACATTGAGCCTTTCTCCACGGATCAGCCTGAACACTTCCATTGATGCGCTTTCACATCTACTTGAAGGCATCTACAGCTCCATGCGTAATCCGCTCTTGTACCCCATGATCTTTCGCGGAATATCCCTCATCAAAGATAACTTGCAGACCTGCCTGAAGAATCCCGGTTATCTGCCAGCCCGTAATGCATTGTGTTTGGCATCGATGTATGGAGGCATCACCATTGCACATACCAGCACAACCTTGCAGCATGCTATAGGTTACCCCTTCACCACAGAGTACAACACCCCACACGGTCTTGCCAACGGCATGTTCATCGAGATCATCATGCGCTACTATTATCCTGCTGTAAAAGCAGAACTGGATCAGCTTTTTGCCAGTTTAGGCATGACTATGGAAGGTTTTCTGGAGTGGTTGGATGCGTTTCCGATCAAGCTGAAAGTGGATGCGGACGATGCCCTTTTATACTCTTGGACAGACCAGATTCTAGCCGCCAGAAACACCGTGATCAGCCCGGTAATACCGGATAAAGCTGATCTGATGTCGCTGTTGAAAAGCGTTCAGAAGGAGAGAGTATGAGAGTGAGTGATTTCAGGAAACAGCGGGCAAAGCTTACGAAGATTACTCTGGACAAAGCCAACTTGAATATCAAACGCTTCTTTGCCTTGGATCAAGCGGCTTACTCTGAGGGAGCACTTTCCGCCAAACACAAGGAATTGATGGGCTTGGTAGCTTCCATGGTGTTACGCTGTGACGATTGTATCTGTTATCACTTGGATCAGTGTTATAATGCGAGAGTAAGCACAGACGAACTGCTGGAAGCCATGAATATCGCCCTTGTGGTGGGAGGATCCATCGTAATCCCACATCTGCGCAGAGCCGTGGCATACTGGGAGGAGCTGGCTACCACTTCTTGAAGATGAAGAACACAGCCAGCACGATCAGAAAAAAGCCCACTACATAATTCCAGCGTAGTTCTTCCTTGAGATATAGGACAGAAAATACACTAAATACAACCAAAGTAATCACTTCCTGAATGGTTTTCAACTGATAGGCATTGTAAACACCGTAGCCGATTCGGTTTGCGGGCACTTGGAAGCAATATTCAAAGAATGCTATAAACCAGGAGATGAGGATCACCTTGATAATGGGAGATGATTTGTATTTCAGGTGACCATACCAGGCAAAGGTCATGAAGATGTTTGAAATTGAGAGCAAAACGATTGTTTTCATAACAAGTTATTCTTTTCCAGTTATTCTCATTTTATCTTTATAGTTACGTGATGTTCAGCCAAGTCCGGCACTTTCCAGCCAAAGCTCTACAGCCTCGGAAAAGCCGTTGTCCTTGCAAAGACCTACTGTTCTGAACTCTTTTTTCATGCTCTCCGGTGCGTTTGCCGTCACATAGGCATTCGGACATATCTTCAACATCTGCAAGTCGTTGTAATCATTTCCCACAACCATACTCTGAGAGAGAGATAAGCCTATGTGTTTCAACAAGTATTCCAAGCTACTACCCTTGTTCACACCCGGAGCAAAGATCTCTATCCACAGCGAGGAGAAATCCAATGGCGATGTGGTGCGGATAATGGTAAGAGGTTGCAAAAGACGTGACAGGCTGTCATAGATATCCTTGCGGTGGCTATCCACAATGGCGAGGAACTGAGTGGCCTGATCCCAATTGGGGGCTTGATCTGCCCGCAATTGAGTGGCATACTCGCGATAAATCTCCACTCGCTGCAGGAAATCCGGAATACCATTGAACGCCTTATACTGCATATGGTGAGTTTCAGGGATGGCGTTGTGCAGCATATAGTCCAGATTTAACTCCTCCAATACAGCACAAACGCGGCTAATCTGCTCCCCGTCCAAGTTTTGACTGTAGATAAGCTCTTGGCTATGCCAATCCATTATCCCGGCACCGGTGGCAAAGATCACATAATCGAAAGGAGCACTTCTAGGCACCACTTTACGCATACTATAAAGCGAACGGCCAGTAGCCAGCACTCTGCATATTCCTTTCTCGGAGAGCTCTTCCAGAGTGTGCAGGTCTTCCCTGCTGATTGTGCTGTTATGCGGTAACAGCGTACCGTCCAGATCGCTTACGCAAGCGCCGGGAAAAAACAAATCAACTCCACGGTACGGGATTCATGCATTCCCGATCATTTACTGGCATCCATATTCTCCTGTTTGCAGAATGTCCTGCAACAGCACTCCGGCTCTGCCATCCCTTCCTTTGGCCAGAGAATGGTTGATGGCATTGTAGATGAAATCCGCAGCTTTGGTGATGGCTTCCGGTCTCGGTATGCCCTTAAGCATATAGACCAGCATCAAAGTGCTGAAGATATCGCCAGTACCGGTGAAAAAACAAGGGATGTATTGACACGCATAGCTTTGTAATTGTGTATTTGGAGAAGCAGAATAGATAATGTTACAGCCGTCCTTTACGCCCGGAGCACCTGTAATGATGAGCTCACAAGCTCCTAAATCGTGTAGTTTGTTGCAAATAGTATTGAAACACTCTTCTCCCGCATCATCCCTGGGATCGATTCCAGCCAGAAAACAGGCCTCGGTGAAGTTTGGAGTGATAATGTCTGCCTTTGCAATCAAACGACGCATAGCCAATATCATATGTTCGTCATAACAGGGATAAAGTTCACCATTGTCTGCCATTACCGGATCGATCAACACAAGTGTTTCTGTGATAGCAAGCGTCTCAATCGCTTCCAGCACGGTATCCACTTGCTGCGGATTGCCCAGGAATCCGCTATAGATTGCACCGAATTCCATCCCCAATTCCTGCCAGTGTTTCAGACAATCCTTCATGAATACATCTGTAGCCAATAGCTGGTAACCAGGAAAACACGTATTGGAGGAAAGCAAGGAGCTAGGTAGGGCGCACACTTCCAACCCATACTTGTATAAAAGAGGAATCAAGGCCATCAGCGAAGTATTGCCAAATCCGGAAAGATCATTAATAGCCAGCACCTTGTTGTTCATGTTTACTCAGGGTAGATATACATTGCATTCGTAAAGCAAATTGCCTTGGAGGTCAAAACACTGCCACAGTAAGGAGTTGGACTTTCTGCTGAGGAGATTGTAATGATGAGTCATATTGAAGTATAGAGAACGAGGATCGTGATTTTCCCTCTCCCGCAAAGGTGCACCGCCTCCACCGGACACAAAGAAATTCAAACCTTCCCATCTGAGGTGTTCAAAGCTGTGTTCATGTCCGCTGATTACCGCTGCAACTCGATGTTTCTTCAGTAGCTGGGGCAGATAGTACTGCAAGCCCAATTCATCGCCATGATACCCAGAACTGAAGATGGGATGGTGCAAAATCAACACTATGGGGAGATCGGCGCTTTCCAGTTCATTTAGCATCCAGCGGTATTGCCCGGTATTGGGCAGGAGGGAGAGATTACTGTCCAGTACTACGAATTTCAGGGAATCGTGGACAACGCTATAATAGCTGCGCCCCTCTGCTGAACTGAAGTTATCCAGGAATAGAGCAAGGTCTTTTTCGTGATTTCCTCTGGCAACATAGAATGGAGCCTTTAGCGGAGAGATAATCTCTTTGAACGAGTCGTATTCACTCTGCGCCTTTCCCCTTTGATTCAGATCCCCAGTGTGAAAGATGGCTTCCACACACAGGTCTTGAACCTCTCCGATCAGTTCCCGGTGTACCTCCGGGAAGTTGCGGGTATCACCATAGATTAGAACCTTGGCTCTGGAAGAGATTACTATCAGGAGAATGACGGATAGCAGTATTGTCTTACGCATTTGTCAGACTTTCGTATGCTTTTTGAAATTCCTGCAAGTCTTCCCAGGCCGGCCGTTTCCAATGTTGATTGCGCAAGAGCGCGGCGGGATGATATGTTGCCCAGGCCGGAATGCCCATAAACTCGTTGCGATGGCTGCGGTTCCATGACAGAGTCTCTGTGTTTCCAAAGAGTGTCTGTGCGGCCACCAGTCCCATCACTAAAAGCATACGGGGGCGGATGATTTGGATCTGCTCTACCAGGTATGGCAGACAGGCCAAGCGTTCATCCTGACTTGGATTACGGTTCCCCTCCGGGCGGCATTTTACAATGTTTGCGATATATATGTTTTCGCGATTCAGATGGATAGC
The DNA here is from genome assembly GCA_028706475.1 of Candidatus Cloacimonadota bacterium. Classification (NCBI taxonomy): domain Bacteria; kingdom Pseudomonadati; phylum Candidatus Cloacimonadota; species Candidatus Cloacimonadota bacterium. Next base: position 39,038 of record JAQWBI010000011.1, on the reverse strand, counting down.
AGCCAGCATCTTGTCCAGAAGCTGACCTGCAGCACCCACAAATGGTCTGCCACTCAGGTTTTCTTTATCACCGGGAGCTTCTCCGATGATCATCACTGTGGCAAAGGGATTACCTTCTCCGTAAACCAGATTGATCCGTCCGGCGGCTAGAGGACACTTTGTACAATCTGAGTAACGTGTGCGCAGGCTGTCCAGCAATTGCTGCCTGTCCTGCTGCTCTGGATCTGAATCCGGACTGCGATACAGATACCGGATGCCGCTTTGTTTTAAGAGTTCAAGATATTGAACGAGTGCACGGCGTGACATTATTCATCGTCATCTTCGTCGTCGTCATCATCGTCAAAGTCGTCGATATCTTCGTCGTCATCGCTTTCTGCGAAGGGATCTTTCACTACTTCGAAGCTATCGTATTCGGAGGGATCCGAAGCTTGGATTTCCCGGGCAAACTTTGCGGAATCATCGATGGTCTCTTCGGTAAAATCGTCGCCCTCTTCATTGTCTTCAAACAAGGCCCGCTCTGCAGCCATCGCTTGTTCAGCTTCAGCCAGTTCATTGATGTAATCCGGGACCTCATTGGCAGCAACGTGTTCCATAGACAACACAGTTATCTTCTTGTCAAACTTGTTTTTCACGAAGCTGGGGAACTGATTGATGCGCTGCGCTTCCAGTTTTGAGAGAAGGCAGAACAAGTAGTTCATGTTTACCTTTTCCAGGAAACCTTCAATCTTTTCGTTTATCATTTATTTCTCCTCTCCCAAGAAACCTTGCATGGGTTGCTTGTATCTTGATATGCGGTTTTCTTCCGCCTTGATAATGCTCATTACATTTTGGATAGCATCTTCCAATATATCATTGATTACCAAGTAATCATATTCAGGAATGCAGGCAAGTTCTTTTTTTGCAGTATCCAATCTTCTCTGGATATCCTCCGCACTATCCGTGCCCCGTTTGATCAGCCGATCTTTCAGAACCTTCATGGATGGCGGGATGATGAAGATCTTTACATAGGGAATATCTGTAGCGGCAATCTGTGAAGCGCCCTGAACATCGATATCCATTATCACATGACGTGATAGCGCCAAGCGGGACTTGATGTAGGAGATGGAAGTGCCATACCAGCTTTTACCAAAGACCTTGGCATATTCCAGAAAGTCTCCATCTGCTCTGCGATTTTCAAATTCCTTTTGATTCACAAAATGATAGTGAACTCCATTTTGCTCTTCGCCTCTGGGGCTGCGGGTAGTGTAGCTTACGGAATAATCCACGTTATCCAACCGCTGCAGGATTTCGTGTAAAATCGTGCTTTTCCCACCTCCAGAAGGGGCAGAGAGAATGATCAGGAAGCTATCGCTTTTTTCTATCAAAGACGGCGAAACCGAACCGGTTTTTATTCGGGAATAATCTTCTTGTATTCTACCGCACTGAGCAGATTTTCCAGCTCATCGGTGTTGCTGAGGCGTACCTTCATGATCCAGCCGTCTTCATAACAGGATTTGTTGATGAGATCAGGGCTGTCTTCCAGATCGGTGTTGCGCTCGGTGATTTTCCCGGAAACCGGTGAGATGAGATCTTCAACGGCTTTAACGGCTTCGATGGATCCGCAGGGTTCGCCGGCAGAAACCTTCATACCCACTTCAGGTAGCTCTACGAAAACTATGTCTCCCAGCTCGTGCTGAGCAAAATCACTAATGCCGATTGTGGCGATGTCTCCATCAACTCTCACCCACTCGTGGCTATCGGTATAGAACAGGTCATCAATAATGTTCATGCTTATCTCCCGGATTTTTTTGTATTTTCAAGCCAAAAGTCACGAGTCGCACTTTGTGTCAAGCATAAAGTGCGGCTTGGCTATATAAGGTATGCGGGTATCAGGGATAAAGAAGCCCGCGATGATCAAACATGTTTACAGTGTTTCAAAGGTAGCGGTGAAATGCCGCATAATCGGCGCTTCGTATTTTATCTTCAGGCCTTTGTAGCTCTGGCGTTTTGGCCAGATTTGCTCCAAGCCCCACGCAACCACGTCCATATGGTTGTTTGTATATACGCGGCGCGGTATCGCCAGACGCAGCAATTCCATTTTACTAGGACGTTCTTCACGGGTCACAGGATCTCGATCTGCCAATACTGTGCCTATCTCCACTCCGCGAACTCCCGCTTCCACGTATAATGCTACCGCCAATACCTGCGCAGGATATTGAATCTGCGGGATATGAGGAAATACACTTTTGGCATCCACATAGATGGCGTGACCACCGGCCGGCTTTACTATCGGGATTCCCATAGCAATGAGCTTGTCTCCCAGGTATTTTACCTGAGATGCTCTGGCATGCAGATAGTCATATTCTGTACTCTCCATCAATCCTGCCGCCAGGGCATCCATATCCCTGCCGCTCATACCGCCATAGGTAAGGTAACCTTCGAACATGATGTTGAACGTAGCACACTCGCGATATGTCTCCAAAGAACGCAAAGCGATGAATCCGCCAATGTTTACGATTGCGTCTTTCTTCGCACTCATAGTCATACCGTCTGCATAATTGAACATCTCTTTCACGATTTCTTTGATGCTTTTATTCTGATAACCATCTTCGCGCACTTTGATGAAATAGGCATTTTCGGCAAAACGGGCAGAATCGAATATCAGCGGGATTTTATGGGCTTTGCAGACTGCTGAGACTGCCTTGATATTTGCCATGGATACTGGTTGCCCGCCTCCGGTGTTGCAGGTAACGGTGTGAATCACCATGGGAATGTTGTCCGCACCATGTTCGGCAATACAGGCTTCCAGCTTTTTGACATCAATATTCCCTTTGAATGGCAGCTCCAGAGTGGGATCTCCGGCCTCGTCCACAGTGCAATCCACAGGAATGGCTCTGCGAAATTCGATATGCCCCTTGGTGGTATCAAAATGGGCATTACCGGGAATGATGTCTCCGGCTTTGATAGTGGCAGAGAACAACACGTTTTCGGCGGCACGGCCCTGATGAGTGGGTATCACATAAGGAAAGCCCAATATTTCGTTGATCACCTTCTTCATGCGCAAAAAGCTGCGGGACCCTGCATAACTCTCGTCGCCCTGCATCAGAGCAGACCATTGCCGGTCACTCATCGCACCGGTACCGGAATCAGTAAGAAGATCGATATACACGTCTTCAGCGTCAAGATTGAAGAGGTTATATTCCGCGGCTTTGATCTTTGCGGCACGTTCTTCCCGGCTCAGGATCTTTACAGGCTCCACCATTTTGATGCGCCAAGGTTCTGCATAAGGTTGTGTGTTCATTGTTACTCCGTTATTTTATTTTTCTAGTAGTTAGTTTATTGTATTAGTGCCAAAGGCAGAGTCCTGTGCTACTGATTTGTGTCAAATCTTTTTTGGCTTTGCAGACTGTCTTTACCGCCAGTAGCCCTTTTCCAGGCCAATTGAGCCGATGTTTCGCCTGTAGCAAATTTCCTGCTTGACATAATTCCAGCAGCCAAGAAATTGGCATTTCTTAAATCATAAACAAAAGGTGGTGATTTGATTGCCGACAGTAGTGTCAAAAGAAAACGAATCCTTCGATTATCTCTTGAAGCGCTTTAAAAAGAAATGCGAGAAAGCCGCAATTCTTTCGGAAATAAAGAAGCATCAGGCCTACGAGAAGCCTAGCGTAAAGAAGAAACGCGAAGCGAACGCTGCACGTCGCAAGATGCTGAAAATCCAGCGTCGGATGCAACGCTACATGAAATAAAGCCAAGCTTTATTGTAAGATTAATACGGCATACAGGGATCAATGCGCATCCCTGTATGCTTTTTATGGCAAAAGGGAGCACATTATGGCCGTGATAGATTGGATAATTTTGGCACTTATGCTGGTATGTACTGTCATTGGTATCAGACGCGGCCTGATAGGAGCGGTAGTTCAATTTGCCGGAGTTGTTCTGGCCTTCTTCCTAGTGGGTCATTACTATCCTCTGCTTGCAAATCAATTGATGCTGAAATATGGGCATAGCAAGACCCTTTCCACCATCATCGCAGTGGTGCTGATCCTCGTCCTCATTGTAGTGATAGTGCGCTTTGTAATATGGATTTTCGAACGCTTCATCCGTGCCATGAAGTTATCGTGGATAGACCGAAGCTTGGGCGCTATCCTAGGATTTTTGAACGGACTAATCCTGGTAATCATTTTCAGCGTTGTAATGGACTATATACCAAAGCTTTCTGAACCGCTGAAAAATCCTGAAAAACACCGGGTGTACGTGGGAGTGCAACAGCTGAAAGAGGATATGTTTGCAAAACTGAATCTAAAAAACAGGATGAACTACATCAAAATGCCTGAGTTTCTGCAGAAGCGGGAAGACGAATCAAAATGACCGATCGGGAATTCAAACTGCTGCTGGGTCACCTGGCAGCAAGTTGTCACAGCGATTTGGGCAAGCTGCAGATAAGGGAACTGAAGCCGCTCACCGACATCAACGCCATGTGCGCTTCCCAAAACCTAATCGCTGCCTTTCAAAACGCCCTGGAGCAAGGCATCACCTTCGATTTTTTCGATCTATGCGACATCTCTTTCCTCTTTGAAGATAGCTCTACCGGCATCTTTGATTACGAGGAACTGAAGCTGATCTGCCAGAATTCCTCTCTGGCTACAGTGCTGGGGGAAAGCAACTCCGCTTTTGATGAACTGCCACTGGCTCAAAAGATAGTAAAGCGAGTAGTCCCTCTGCCCCAGATTCGCCAGGCTTTCGATCGTATCTTTGATCCCGAAGGCGACATCCTGGACAGCGCATCGACGGAACTCGGGCGCATCCGGCGGAGTATCAGCAGTCTGCGCAGCCGGGTTCAGCGCACAATGCAAAACATGCTTACCGAACCCCGCATGGAAGGTTTTCTACAGGAGAAGTTCGTAACTCAGCGAGACGATCGTTTTGTAATTCCAGTTAAAGAATCCGCAGCTTCTTTCGTTCCGGGCATAGTTCAGAGCCATTCTGCCAAAGGTGCCACCGTCTTCATCGAGCCTGCAGAAATAGTACCCTTGAACAATGAACTGCAGCTCCTGAAAGATGAAGAAAAGCGCGAGATCTACCGCATTCTCAGCGAATACTCCACTTCCATCCGCGTACATAAACGCGAGTTACTGAACAATCAGAAACATCTCGCCCGTCTGGATTTCCTTTATGCGGCAGCACGCGTGGCAAACAGTATCAAGGCTAGAGTACCGCAGATGCGTGAAGATCCCGTACTACGGCTACAGAGCGCCCGACATCCCCTTTTGATCCTGAAAAAGATCGCCGAAGAAGGTACAAACGGTTTTCATAAAGTAATACCCTTCAATCTAAATTTGGGTGAAAGCTACAACATGCTGGTGCTCAGCGGACCCAATACCGGCGGGAAGACTGTGCTAATGAAAGCCGTAGGGCTCATTACCTTGATGGCTATGACAGGCTTGCCGGTTCCAGTAGATGAAGAAAGCGAGATCGGTTGCTTCACAGAAGTTTTAGCTGATATCGGAGACGATCAATCCATCGAGAATGCTCTCTCCACTTTCAGCTCTCATCTGGACAAGATCGGAAGCATGCTGAAAAGTGCCAAAACCAGCAGCCTGATCCTGATAGACGAGATCGGTGCTGCTACTGATCCCCAGCAAGGATCCGCTTTAGCTCAGGCTATTTTGGAACAGCTTACCGAAAAAGGTGTGAAAGGCATTGTGACCACGCACTACACCGCTCTGAAGGTCTTCGCCGAATCTCATCCACACTGCGTGAATGCCGCCATGCAATTTGACATGCGTTCTTTAATCCCCACCTACCACCTCAATATCGGCATTCCCGGCGACAGCTTTGCCATCGAAGTAGCTGCCTCTCTGGGTATCGATCCCAGTTTGATTGACCGCGCCAGAGAACTTGCCGGCAGTCAAAACCTGGAGTTTAGCAACCTAATCAAAACACTGCAGGATCAGAAGAAGGACCTGGCAAAAAGCATCTATCAATACGAATTGAAAACCCGGAACATACAGAATCGCCTTAACGAATTGGACGACAAAGAAAGAGAATGGCAAACTGAACTGAAAGCAAGACGCCTGAAACACATCAAAGAATTGCAGACCGAGCTAATAGGCTTCCAAAAGCTGTATAATAGAGAGTTGAACGAGCTGAAAGCATTGGACAAAGAAGAACGCCGCAAGCTTTCGGAAAGAAAATTGCATGATATTTCCATACAGAATGACGAACTGAACCGCGAACTGAAACGAAGCAACAGCGAAGGCCGCATCAAAGCGGATAATCCCAAGGTGGGAGATCGCGTCTGGCTGGCAGATTTTGAAGCGGAAGCACAAATACTGTCCATCAATGGCAAAGAAGCTACTGTGGATATGAACGGTATCGGCTTCAAAACCAGACTGAGCAATCTCTACCGTAGTACACAAACCGCAACAGAACCGGCAGTACCGCTTACATCCAGTAAAGTAAATGCAAAGGTTCAGACGGAACTGAAGCTTTTGGGACTCACTTTCGACGAAGCGATGCCCCTCATAGATGAATTTTTGGATAACGCTGCCCTCACCGGCTTCAGTACTCTTCGAATCGTACACGGAAAAGGAACCGGAGCCCTCCGAACCAAGGTGCGCGAGTATCTTTCCCGAAAAAAGAATGTTAAAAGCATCGAGACCCCGCCCATGTTTGAAGGCGGAAGCGGGGTAACGGTAGTAAAAATATAAGGAAGAGCGTTGGACAACCACCTGATCGACCAAATTCGCCAGGCAAATGACATTGTGGATGTAATCCAAGCCTATGTACCCCTGAAACATATGGGGTCAAACTGGCGTGGAGTATGCCCTTTTCACGATGATACGCGACCTTCCATGTATGTAAGCCAGCCCAAACAGATTTTCAAGTGCTTCGCCTGCGGAAAGGCCGGCAACGTCTTCACTTTTGTGCAGGAATATGAGAAGCTAAACTTCATCGAAGCCGTAAAAAAACTGGCTCAGCGCTCCGGTTTCAGCATCCCCGAACACGAGCGCGGCACAGTAGCCTCCACTCGCCGTCAACAGCTTTTACAGGTATATAAAAGTGCTGGTGATTTTTTTGCAGAATGCCTGTTTGAGCACGCTGATAATGCCTTGGAATACCTTGCCGGAAGGAAGTTTAGCCCTCAGACGGCCAAGGAGCTGCAACTGGGGTTTGCCCTGCCTTCAAACCGTAGCCTGTTGAATCATCTGCTCAAAGAAGGCTATGGCGTAGATTTGCTGAAAATAAGCGGACTCTTTACCGAATATAGTGGAGCTTTGAACGACCTTTTCCGCGATCGGCTGATGTTTTCTATTCACAACAATACCGGGGATGTAATTGCCTTTGGCGGCAGGATCATCGAAGAAAAAGAGAACTCTGGCAAATACATAAATTCTCCCGGTACCGATCTCTATACCAAAGGCAAAGAGCTGTATGGCCTTTTCAAGACCAAATACAACATCAGCAAGATGGACTACTCTCTGGTATGCGAGGGCTATTTCGACTTTCTGCGTCTCTATGAACATGGTTTTGTAAACTCTGTTGCCAGTTTGGGTACAGCGCTCACCCTCAATCAGGTGCTCCTGTTGAACCGCTTTTCCCGGAAAACGGTAATGCTCTACGATAGCGACAAAGCCGGAGTGAAAGCAGCTATCCGGGGCGGTATGCTCTGCCTTTCCAAAGGCATGCAAGTGCGCATCGCCACACTTCCCGAAGGAGAAGATCCGGATTCTTTCCTGCTTGCTTTTGGCAAAGACGCCTTACAAGAATTGATAGATAAAGCGCCAACTCTCATCGATTTCATGGCCACTTCCACGAATATCGATGAACCTGTGAAGGAGCGCATAGACCTCCTTTTGGACGCTCTGAGACAGTTGGACGATCCCATCCAAAGAGAACTATTTGTCGCTGACATTTCGCGCAGCTTCGGTATCACCACTCAGTCTCTGCTCTCCAGTCTGCGCCGCAGCGGAGGAACCACGACAGCACAGCCGGAAGACGCGCCATCCCCCTCAAAACTATCCGAAACCAGCATGGAAATGCAGCTTCTAGGCATGGCCTTGAAAGATGCAGATAGTTACAATCTTCTTGCCAATGAACTCTCTGTGGATTATTTTAACAGTAAGCTCTGCCGCCAAGTCTTTAGTTTCCTGCAATCCAGGATCCCAAAACTGGAGACCTGGAATCCGGCAGCGCTTTTGGACGATATTGAAAATGATGAAATCAAAAACAGCATGGCTGAACTTCTGTTTGAGGATTTGCATTTAGCAAACCTTTCTGGTATGATCCGAGACTTGAAACTGCGTAAGCTGAAACGGGATCTGGAGGTCTTGGACAAGGCAATAAACAGGGATTCCGGCAATCTGGAACTCCTCAAACAGAAGGAAACACTTTCCCGTGAGTATCGCAGAATGACAAAGCGGGTGGTAAATAAAGTCCTCTTTTAGAGAACTCTTTGCCAAGGAGCATTGATGATTACTTATAACGAATGTTTGAAAAAGCTGGTGGATCTGGGAAAAGACTCCGGATATATCACCTTCAAACAAATCAACGACATCTTGCCAAATAGCCCCTTCTTTTTGGATAAGGTAGACGACATTATCTTCGACCTTTCGCAAGATGGAATCGAGATCATCGACGAAACCGAAAAACGCATCACCAAAGGCGGAGCGGCCATTCGTAAACCCACTGCCCCCAAGAAGTTCAAGACCAAACGCTTCTATGATGATCCGGTGCGTATGTATTTGAGGGAGATGGGCAGAGTTCCCCTTCTGGATAGGGATGGCGAGGTACGCGTAGCCAAAAAGATCGAAACCTACCAGAAGATGATCAATCAAAATGTGTTCCAGGCAGGCTCCACTCTGCGCGAAATGTACAACTTCCTGCATCGCTACCGTGAACGCCGCGTGAGATTGGATCAAATCTTCAAAGTGGATATCGGTACTTGGATCGACAAAAATCAGGACGTCAAAATCATCGATCACTTCAAAGAAATACTGAAAGAAAACGAGAAAACCCTGGATAAGATCGGGGGCATCCTGGATAATTGTAACTTCGATGAAACCGGTACCGCCAGCAGGCAAGAAGAGATAGATAAACTACGCGAACAAGTGGTGGAAACCTTCATGAGCTTGTCCTACAACGACAAACTCATCAAACGCATGGTCTACCGCATCCGCAGCCTGGTGGAACGCATCGAAGAAAGCTATCACTCCATTAATGAACTTACAAAGATCAAACGCTATACCATAGACGAAATCTGCACCTACGGACGCCGCGCGAAGAAAAGCGATGAGGATTTTGAAGAAGTAAAAGGCGAAACCAATATGGATCCCAATATCTTTGTGGAAACTCTGCGTAAGATCAAAAACGCCCGCCGCAAGATCCGCCGCGTAGAACTGGAAACAAAGATGACCGGCACCGAATTGGTCTTCCTCCTGCGTGAAATAGACCGCGCTGAACGCAACAAGGAAAAGGCGCAAAACGAGATGATCGAGGCCAACGTGCGCCTCGTGATCTCCATCGCCAAACGTTATAACAATCGCGGACTGGAATTCTTGGACCTCATACAGGAAGGAAACACCGGGCTGATGCGCGCTGTAGAAAAATATGACTACCGCAAGGGCTTCAAATTCAGCACCTACGCCACGTGGTGGATTCGTCAAGCCATCACCCGCGCCATCGCAGATCAGGCACGAACAATACGCATTCCTGTACATATGATCGAATCTATAAACAAGATCAACCGCACCAGCCGCCGCCTGATGCAAAAGCTGGGCCGCGATCCTTATCCCGAAGAAATCTCGGAAGTACTGGATATGCCCGTGGAAAAGGTGAAAAACATCCTGTCCATCAGCAAAGAACCCGTCTCGCTGGATAAACCCATCGGCCACGACAGCGAAGATAGCATCTTGGGCGACTTCATCGAAGATAGAACCATCATCTCCCCTGAACGCCTAGCCGAACGCAGCTTGCTGAAGAAACAGGTGGATGAAGTGCTAAGAACGCTCACAACCCGCGAAGAACGCGTGATCCGCCTCCGCTTTGGCATCGACGACGGTTATCACCGTACCCTGGAAGAAGTAGGCAATATCTTTCAGGTGACTCGTGAACGTATCCGCCAGATCGAAGACAAGGCTCTCAAGAAACTGCGGCATCCCAGCCGGGCTGCCATCCTGCAGCAATTCCTGGATAACTTCCATGTGAAATAAGCTAGTACCATTATCAGGATACAATTAGTTATATAGAGCAGTCACTTAGGCTGCTCTTTTTTGTGTCGTACCTGCAATCCCTATAGCAAGTACTACCCACACAATACTGGTATTACCACATCAATTATGTGTGGAGTGTTGCAGAGATTATACAAATCCCGTAATAGACAATGATAAACATGTGAGATTTTGCTTAACAGTAAAGTTTCACATACACTCATTTGATTATGATAGGGACACTATTCATGCTAGGATGAAGACATGATGATACGCGAATTGTTTGTTTGGGAGCATTTTTTTGCTCGTATGTGTTTCTTTATTTGGCCAGAATCCACAGTGGTTATGGGCCCTGAGCGGTGGCAGCAGCAGATCAGATGACTATGTTTACAGCATCGACAGAGACGCCATTGGCAATTTATATCTCACCGGTACAGTTGCTTCCCCAGCTTACTTTGGAGATGATGTGTTAACAGGAGAAGGCTTCTGTAGCACTGAAGTGTTTGTAACAGTGATATTGTCAGAAGGATCCTGGGCCTGGGCAAATCGTGCGGGCGGTACAGGAGCGGATATTGGACACGGCATTGCTGCGGGCACGGATGGAAGTGTTTACATCACGGGGAACAACGGCGATGCTGCAGATTTTGGTATTCATTCATCAAGTAGGGCTGGGGCATTTGTGGCAAAGATTGACATAGGCGAAGTCTGGGAGTCGGCACTCAGATTCGGTGGCGATTCTCGGGATATTGCCGTGGAAGGCTTTGCCACAGTGGTCTTAGCATATCATTTGTTTGATGCCAAACAGAAGTTCATGGGCTCCCTCGTTCTCACTCTGGATACATCGATGCTCCCCCAGATTGTTATGAACAATGCCGGAGTCGGGACAGATTATCAATTGTGGGCAATGGAACCCGATGGCATGGTCGTAAGCGATCAGGATAAGCCCGAGATAGGCGCAAACACCTTCACGGATCCTATGTTTCAGGGGAATGAATCCCTACTGGAGCTAGCCAGAACCATCTCCACAAAAGCTAGCGGAGAAGGCGAATACAGCTTCAAGGCAGCGGGAAAAGAAGAAGTGGTTGCCAAAAAAGCATATTGGGATACCATCAAGATCCACAATAAAGAATGGCGCGTGGTTCTTTCACAAAAAGCTTAATCTCAAAGATTCATTCATCAGCACAAGGCGGGATTTTGGTCCCGCCTATTTTGTATTTCAACGAAGATCCGGCCAACTCATCATCTACCATCCGCATTATACATCCTTCTCCAGATTCAACTCCCTGGTAGCTATCCGGTGTATGAAAGAACGATCGTGAGATACAAAGATCACGGCTCCGGTATATTTCTCCAGAGCGCGCGCCAATAGATCCCGGCTGCGCATATCCAGATGGTTCGTAGGCTCGTCCAGCAGCAACACATTATACTCGCCCAGCAGGATGCCCAGGATCTGTACTTTGGCTTTTTCTCCCCAGGAAAGGCTTCCCATTTCTTCATTGGCCAGATCGTCTTTCAAACCGAGGCAGCCCATCATATTGTGAATGTGTATGTTGTCGCCACCACTATCAGGAAGATAGTCCAGCACCGTCAGGTTGGCATCCAGAAGGCTCAAATCCTGCCGATAGTAGGCTATTCGAAGGCGGGGAGCATAGGATATTTCGCCTTTTTGGGGGCTCAGTTCGCCATAGATCAGCCTCATCAAGGTAGTTTTTCCACAACCATTGGCAGCGCTTAGCCATACTCGCTCTGCAGAGCCAAGGTTGAAAAAGAAGTCTTTGAAAATCCACTTGTCACTGTAGCTGAAGCTCATCGCACTGATGTTGATCAGTTCGCGGTTGGAAAGATGCACTTCGCCAAAATCCACTTTACGTTCTTTATCAAACATCGGCCGTTCCACGTGATAGCGCTCATTCAGCATCCGGATCCGCTTTTCGATATAGCGGGCTTGCTGCATCTGGGTTCTGGCTGCGTTAAAGACGGATTCATATACCGCTCCTCTGCCTTCTGCCCGCGTCTCCGGTTGAAAGCTTTGCGCCCAGCCCCGGCGTTTCTGCACTGCTTGCTGCAGGTTTCGGATCAGTCTCTTGCGCTCTTGATACTGTACCATTTGATGATTTTGCAAGTCCGCTTTGTCCCGGCTGAAACTGGCGAAATTGCCCATGCGGATATCCAGTTTACCCGCTTTCAATTCCGCTATCTTTGTGGCAGTGTTATCGATAAACATCTTATCGTGAGATACATACAGTACCGCTCCGCTGTAGGACGAAAGCCAATCTTCCAGCCACATGATATTTGGTAGATCCAGGTGGTTGGTAGGCTCGTCCAGAATCAGGATGTCCGGCTTTTCCAAGAGCAGCGCCGCCAGTTGCAAACGGGTGGATTCACCTCCGGAAAGGCTGCTGCAATCGCGCTCTGCCAGATGTTGCAAATTCATCCGCATGATCATGGACTGTACATCGCTTTCCCAATCCGTCACATTGCCGGCGTGATATTCGTGCCACAGGGAAGAAAGCTGTATCCCCTCCTCTGGACTAAGCTCATCGATGGCGGAGAGCTTTTCGATCCCGGTAATCAAACGGAATTTTTCCGGCTGAACATTCAGCAAGAATTCCCGCACTCGATTCCCGGAGCTTACCTTTATGTCCTGAGGCAGATACGCAATTACTGGAGGGCTGCCGGGGTAATTTATCCTTCCTTTGGTGGGCGATAGTTCTTGCAGGATGATGCGCAACAGGGTGGTTTTTCCGCTGCCATTGCTGCCGATCAGGGCTATCTTTTCACCTTCGGCAATCACCAAATCTATACCCTTAAGGATGGATTGATATTGATCTGGATAACAATAGTGGATGTCTTTTAGCTGTATGAACTGCATATTATTCTCCTTAATTCAGTTTTAGAAGGGGATATAGCAGTAACAGCCCGTAGCCTGAGATATCAGATGTGTTAAATCAATGCAAGAGCCGCTACTGATTCAATTCTGTTTGTGCATCTGATTTTTCTCCTTTGTTTGTATTTCATGCTACTCTGCATATGCAGGACTTTGTGTCAAATACTTTTTGCAGAGCGTTACTATTTGAATTGCGGATATGGTGAGGACAATGTTGGAACTCTTGTCAGGAGCATTGTAATTCACATGGAAATAGTCTTTACTGGCGGATCAAACTCAACTGATAGCAATTCACCATCTTGGCCCCTTGAGGAAGGTTAACTGCTGTGATTCAGACTGGATGAAAACAGAATACTCAAACTATGGCTGTGATTAGGCTCATTGTACGTATATTACAGCATTTTACTACTGAAGTAACGTAACACTCGATACCAAGTACATCATAGTGCCCTTTATCTATAGCAACTTATCTCCGAAGCTCCGGCATCTCCCCCTCCCTGGAGAAGTCTATACGTCACCAGCAGCAGATGAATCTATCCCCCTACCGCAGCTTTATCACCTTTCTGATCAGATTTCCGCTCCGGATCAGATACATGCCTTGCGGCAGCTGGCAGCCCTGTGCATCATTGCCATCCCAAGAGATTTCCGCCTGGTTTTGCCACTGCATCAGTTTTTGTCCCTTCAGATTGTACAGCGCTGGGCTTTGGCCTTTATCCACAGTAATCTTCAGCATATTTCTGAATGGATTGGGGTACACTCTCATTTGCGCAAGCTCCGGTACGTGTGGATCATCAGTTGCAGTAGGATTTATCACGAAGTCTGTGGTAAGGCCCAATTCAATCGGGGGATAGGTGCGCAAATAGACTGTAGCGGTATGATTCCCCGTAGTAGGAGCCGTGCTGAACAGATGAGTGATATCTGCGCCATAGCTCTCACCAGGATCCAATTCCAAATAGTTCAGGAAATTCTCTGGGGGAATGATCTCGGGATAATCGCCATCCACAGCGATAAAGCCCAGTCCACCGGAAAAGTTTTGGTACCAGGCAGTAGTACCTTGATTGTGAATGGTAAGTGTTCCCGTGATAGACTCGGTGCTTATATGGTTTAGGACGAAGCTGAAATCCAGATTATCGATCGCAGTAGAACCGTTACCCACTGTAAAGCTCAGAACGGGACCGATAGGATAGGCAGGTACTTGGTTGTAGCAATGCACCTGCAGGTAATGAGTACCCACATCATGCTGCTGGATAGTGCTATGTTCAACTTCTTTTTCAAAAGCTCCATAAGACTCAATGTGAATCTCGTTTTCTATGGGCAACCAAGCCATACCAGGTCCTAAACCGTCCATCCACAGCTCAAAGTTTGCTGAAGATCCAAAATAATAGTCGAGTGTATTACTGGTGTTGTTTTCGATCCGGAAAATCCCTTTGACATTCATTGGATTGATGTGGGTAAGCTCCAGGTGATAGGTCACTTGCCCCCAGGCAGCAAAAATCAGGAGCAAAAAGACTGATACTAAAAGAAGTTTTCTCATGGTAAGCTCCTTACGGTTATCCTCTCGAAAAAAGCGGATATTAGTTCTTTTCCACAATGATAATTTACTGATGTTTCAGATGAGTGTCAACCAATGATTGCGATCTGCTACATGATTTGAGTATTTTTTGTTGATATCAATCAACATATATGTGTTTTTGCCTGATCCCATCCAGGTTTTCTGTATATCCATCATTCGGTGACATTTCTCTTTGAATTCGGATCAATGTAATTAGCTGGAGTCATAGAGGTAATATGAAGAATGAATAGCACGCGGAAATTCGTGGATTGAGACAAAAGCGTCAAGATGACACTTCCGCATTTTTGATCTTTGGATTATCCAGACATCAAGCAGATATCATCGGGTTATCATCGAGTGACGACTGCATAATAACGCCTTTATATCAGCTTCAGACTTCCTTGATCCTCAGAATGAGGATAGGCGAGATTAGCCCGTCAAATATCACTCCTCCTGATCTGCACTAACGACCGTAACCCGGTAATACATGTGCTGAGCGCCAAGTCCCACTCCCACATGACGATACTGGGTATTCGGGTAAGCGATCGGGGCCAAAAAGTAAAAATCTCCCAAGGGATCAGTGGAGCCATTGAAATATAGAAAGTAGTATTGGGAGGTACGGTTGCTGCCATCAACATCTCTTGTGATGGGCTCCCAAGAGACTATTGCATCGTTTCCATCCATGATGATACTGGTGTTCACGCCGGGGATATCTGCCGGATAGACAGTAATATAAGCCACTTTAGTGATGCTGGCGCTGGCAGTTCCGTCTCCCACACTGAGGCTGATATCATACACTCCGGAATGGGGAAAGGTGATGAGGGGATTTTGGAGGCTGCTGCTCTGATCTCCAAAGCTCCAATTCCAACTGGTGAGGGGTGACGCTCCCGCGCTGCTGAGATCGGTGAATTGCACGCTCAAAGGCGCAGTGCCAGACAGGGGATTTGCACTAAAATCAGCTTGTAACACGGTAGGGGGATTCCAGATAAAGCTGCTGCCTTGCGCGGGGTACTGACTGGGTGTAGCCGCTGCCGTATCCTGGGTTTGAGTTCCGGCTACCGTGGTATCCCAACTTCCGCCCAAGGCAAGATAACGATTGGCAAAATTTACTCCATTGCTTGCCGGAGACGCTCTCATCCCCACCTGAACGGCAAAGGCTGTGGTCACCTGAATCTGCCCATAATTGATCGCTATACTCATATCCGCTTCCCGCAGTTGAATCTGGAAATTGAAGGAATCTCCGCTGATATCGTTTCTGCCGTAATGCTTCCATTGAATAGTCACTTTACGCTGTGGTGCGCTACCGGAACATCGGAGCAGGATGCTGGAGCCTTCCTGAGCACAAATGTTATTACCAAAGGCGGCTATGCGCGCTACCAAAGTTTCATCCTGCTGACCGCCCAGAGTAGTACTGAGAGGCATATAGATGAGGCTGGAACGCATATCCACGGCTTGATCGGCATAGGTGGATTTGCCCAAAGCAATCCAGCCATCCACATGCACGCCGATGCGATCGAAGCTCTCTCCCGCAAAAGTGAAGTCAAAACCAAGGGGAAAACCGGGACCGGACGATACTGAATTGCTACCCGTAGGAAGCTGGGGATTGCAGATATATTGCCGGTCTGCTCCGGCAGAGCCCAAAGCGATACCTTCTGTGATCTCTTCATATACGCCGGTAGCATATTGGAAACTATAGTCGTTCAATAGGACATCAGCAGGGAGCAGACAGATCAGGGAGGCAAACAGTATCTGGCATAATAAGCGTTTCATTCGTACCTCATTCAGACTATCCAATAGATAGTACAAAGTTATCTATACTAAGAACAATTTCAGGTTTATGGATAGAATGTCAAGCTAAAAGTGACTGGATTAGTTCTTTGTTCTTGGTTTTCTAGTGTTGCAGCGCTGCAGTTGAACGTTCCTTTGCGCTGCACTGTTGATGTTGATGGTGCTTGCCTGAGCCAGGAGGGCGATACCAGATTCACCCCTCCTCAATCGAATATGCGTTATCTGCGCTTTTATCTGCGTAAATCTACGTGAAATCCAACGAAAGCAGGTGATAATTCGTGATAATCAGTGTTTATCTGTGGACAAACGAAGAAGAAGCGGCAAGATGCCGCTTCTACATTGCTGACGTAATCGCATTATAATCCCCAGATCTCCTTTGCGTATTGCTTGATCACGTAGTCTGAAGAGAAAGTGCCCATATTGGCAACGTTGCAGATGGATTTTTTGTTCCACAGGGCCTCATTATCGTAATCTTTTGCCACTTTGGCCATGGTGTCTGCATAAGAGCGAAAATCCGCCATCAGACAATAGCGATCGCCAAACTCGCATAGTTCTTGCAGGATGGGTTTGTACAGCTCTGGTTGAGAGGGATTCAGAGCATTGGAAGCGATGAAGTCGATCACGGCTTTCAGGTCTTGATCTCGATTAATGTATTCCATGGAGTTGTAGGATGTTGCGCGCAGGGCTTGGATTCCAGCGGCATCATTCCCGAATATATAGATGTTTTTAGCGCCGACTGCTGCTTTGATCTCGATATTGGCTCCATCAAGAGTGCCCACTGTGAGCGCTCCGTTGAGGGCAAATTTCATATTTCCGGTACCGGAAGCTTCGGTTCCTGCCATCGATATCTGTTGAGAGATCTCAGCAGCTGGCATTATCTGCTCTGCCAAGCTGACGCGGTAATTTGGCAGGAACACCACTTTAATCAGCTTTGCCAGTTCTTTATCCTGGGCAATCCATGCTGTTATGTCGTTGATAAACTTGATGATAAGCTTTGCCATATAGTATCCGGGAGCGGCTTTTCCTGCAAAGAGGAAGCTGTGAGGGCATAGCGGGCGCATGCCTTTGTCGCGTATCTGCAAGGCTAGGTGAATAATGTGTAAGGCATTGAGCAGTTGTCTTTTGTACTCGTGAATGCGTTTTACATGAAAGTCGAAGATCGAATCCGGATTGAGCTCGATCTTGTCCATTTTCTTCATCTGCGAAGCGAAGGATATCTTGTTGTCTTGCTTCACCTTGCCCCACTGTTTTACAAAGATGGCATCAGCGGTAAATTGCTCCAGGGCCTTCAATTCCGTAAGATCATCCATCCATTTTTCGCCGATGGCATCGCAAATCAGTTCCGTGAGGGACTGGTTGGACAGGATCAGCCAGCGCCGCGGAGTAATGCCGTTGGTCTTGTTATTGAACTTGCCGGGGCTGAGTTTATAAAATCCGGCAAAGAGATTGTGTTTCAAAAGCTCAGTATGCAGTGCTGAGACGCCATTAACGCTGTGTGAGCCTACGATGGCGAGATTTGCCATACGGATCGCTTTCTCCGGGAATTCCTGCACGATCGAGAGCTCGGAGATGTTGTCGCTATGCAGGCTAAGGGATTCCAGGAAACGGCGGTTGATCTCGTAGATGATCTGCAGGTGACGCGGGAGAACCGCATCCATTATCTGTGTAGTCCAGGTTTCCAGGGCTTCAGGCAGGATTGTGTGATTGGTATAAGCAAAGGTTTTGGTGCAGATGTCCCATGCCTTGTCCCAAGGTAGATTCTTCTCGTCCACGAGGATGCGCATCAATTCCGGAATGGCGATGGCCGGATGCGTGTCGTTCAACTGGATGGCAACCTTTTGGGGCAGTTCCGTAAGGCTGTCGTGGATTTTCAGATAACGGCGCAGAATGTCTTGCAGAGTGGCGCATACAAAGAAATACTCCTGCTTCAGGCGCAGTTCTTTGCCCTGCAGAGTGTCGTCCTTTGGATACAGAACTTTGGAGATGATTTCACTGTTATTTTTGTCCGCCACTGCACTCACATAATCTCCCTGATTGAACATGTTGAGGTTAAAATCACGTGTGGCTTTAGCAGACCAC
The DNA here is from genome assembly GCA_028706475.1 of Candidatus Cloacimonadota bacterium. Lineage (NCBI taxonomy): Bacteria > Pseudomonadati > Candidatus Cloacimonadota > Candidatus Cloacimonadota bacterium. The sequence goes on along the minus strand of JAQWBI010000011.1, from coordinate 20,542 downwards.
AAGCGCAGGGTATTTACCGCTCCGTTTCTATAACCAGGGATCATATAATCGTAAGCCATTGCCATCACATAGCTTTCATTGTCCCATGTTGCTTTCAGTTTGCCGCCCTTGACCTCCGAGAAATGAACCTGGCCTCCGTATCGGACGGGATAGAGGTGCTCGGGCTGGGGAATCTCCCACACTGTGCCATAACGCAGCCAGTTATCAGGAGATTCCACCTGATAGCCATTATGGATACTTTGGCGGAAAATACCGTATTCATAGCGGATGCCATAACCATAAGCGGGGATCTTCAGGCTGGAGAGAGAATCCAGAAAACAGGCTGCCAGGCGCCCCAAACCACCATTACCCAAGCCTGCGTCCCATTCAATTTCCGCCAGTTCGCTCATGTTGAACCCGAGTTTTTTCAGCGCTGCAGTAGCTTCAGATACTATGTCCAGATTGATCAGGGCATTGCTGAGAGCTCTGCCGATGAGGAATTCCAAAGAGAGGTAGTACACGCGTTTGGCATCTGCTGCATATTGATCTTGTTGGTATTGCAGCCAGTTATCCGTAAGGTAATCCCGGATGGTGAGAGCAAAAGCCACATAGCAATCGTATGCAGTGGCGGAAAAACGATCCTTGCCCAAGTCGTATTTGAGGTTATGAAGGAATCTGTCTACGATTGTATCAACAGAGATGTCAGTCGACGAAAACTGCCATCGATCATTTGGTTTTAGCTTCATAAGAACTCCTTTTCTGCAGAGTTTTACTGCAGATAAACATAGGTAACCGCAGAATCAAGCATAATTATAGTATAGTACGATAGCAATTTAGGTCAAGAAATATCTTGTTCGTAGTAGTTCCATATTCTGATGTAGGAGATGTACCGGATCCGGATGTGTGGCTAGACACTCTTCTTTCCACAGACTAGCATGGATTTTCACGGTCAATTGTGATGGTTCAATAGGGCGTAGCCTATGCCACAGGCCGAAGGCCGTTCAACAGCGAAGGCGAAGCCTGAGCATTCAACCAATATGCGCACTGCTGATGAGGCATTTCCCAAGAAAAAGCTTGACTCCCCTCTCTTCATCAAAACTGATGAATAAAGTAACAAAGATATCGAAAAGGAATAGCTAATGGTAGGATTTGCACTCACATATACTACACTGGGAATTGATGCGCTGCAAGTTGCGGTAGAATGCGATCGGGAAGGCACCATGCAACAGGGCGTAAACATCGTAGGGATGCCCACAAACGCGGTTAAGGAGAGCAAAGACCGGGTATTTGCCGCTCTGCGCAACAGCGGAATATCCTATAAAAGTGCCCGATACACTATCAATCTAGCTCCGGCAGATATCCGCAAGGATTCTTCCGCATTGGATCTGCCCATCGCTTTGGCTGTTGTGATGAACAACCACGGCATCCCGGATCCCGGTCTGCAAAAGATTGCTGTGGTGGGAGAGCTTTCCCTGGATGGTAATGTCCGTCCTGTAGATGGAGTATTGCCGATCGCTATCTCTGCTCAACGTGATGGTGTGGATATACTGATAGTTCCTTACGAGAATGCCGAAGAAGCCGCTATTATCGACGATATCACTGTGATCCCCGTTACTTCGCTGGCAGAGACAGTCCGCTACTTGAAAGGCGAGACCAGCATAGAGAGGGCAAAGGTTGACCGGGAGAAGATCTTTCGGGTGTTGAACGACTTTCCTTTGGACATGCACGACGTAAAAGGGCAGTATCAGGTGAAACGCGCTTTGGAAGTTGCGGCTGCAGGCGGGCACAACCTCCTGATGATCGGGCCTCCCGGCAGCGGCAAGACCATGCTCGCACGGCGTGTACCCACCATCCTGCCGGAGCTTACATTGGACGAAGCGCTGGAAGCCACTAAAATCCACTCTGTAGCGGGATTTTCCAAAGACTTTCGCAATGGTATCCTTACTACTAGAGCCTTTCGGGCCCCTCACCATACGATCAGCGACATCGCCTTGATCGGAGGAGGAACCTATCCCAAACCCGGTGAGGTGAGTCTCTCTCATCGGGGAGTACTGTTTTTGGACGAACTGCCGGAGTTTAAGCGAGCTGTGCTGGAAGTATTGCGACAGCCTCTTGAAGACGGCATTGTAACTATATCCAGGGCTTCCACCAGCCTCACATTCCCGGCAGAATTCATGCTGATCGCCTCCATGAACCCCTGTCCATGTGGATATTTCGGGGCAAACATACCCAATCACGAATGCACATGCGAACCAGGCTTTATCAGCCGATACCGCAACCGTGTATCCGGCCCTTTGTTGGATCGCATCGACATCCATGTGGAAGTACCCACTGTGGCGTATAAAGACCTAAGCGCCCTACCTTCCGGAGATTCATCAGCCACTATCCGCGAGCGAGTGAACAAAGCCCGCGAGATTCAGCATAAACGCTTTGAGAACAAGGGAATATTCAATAACAGCCAGATGAATAGCAAGATGATGCGTGAGTTTTGTCCCCTGGATAGCGCAAGCCATGCCCTGATGCAAAACGCCATCGATAAACTGGGCTATTCTGCCAGAGTCTTTGACCGCATCCTGAAGGTGGCCAGGACTATCGCAGATTTGGATAATGCGCCCACCATCAAAAGCGACCACATCTCCGAAGCCATCCAATATCGCACTTTGGATAGAAAATATTGGAGTTAATCCCAATACCCCACGTATAATGATAAAGAAAATGGAGGAATAATGTTCCGATATCTTAGTATAGTATTGTCCCTGATATTACTATTTGCCGTAAGTGCTTGCAGCAGAAACAAACAGGTAGAACCCAAACAGGTTTCTACAGAGCAGAATGTAGTAGCGGATAAAGTGCCTGCTCCAGCTAAGATTGACCGGCAGCACTTTGAATATCCTTACAGTTTATGGGAACAGGTAAATAGAAAGAATGAGAACCTCTTTCTTTCCCCCCTTAGCATCAAAGCTGCCTTGGGAATGGCTTATACCGGCTCCCGAGGCAACACCGCCGATGAGATTGCCAAAGTGATGGGATACGATTCCAAGCCCGATCAGGAACACCTTTCTTTCCGCAAAACTATATCCATGCTGAACGAAATCCAGCATCGGGGAAACGCGAAATTGAATATAGCCAACGCTATGTTCAATGCCAAAGCGAATGAGGATATCCTGATCCCCAATTATGCCAAGACATTGCAGGAATCATTTGGCAGCGAACTGTTTAGCCTGGACTTCAATAAAGCCAAAGATACTGCCGATTTCATTAACCAGTGGGTGGAAAAGAAAACTGAGAACCGCATTAAAGACATCATTTCCGAACGACAGATAGCCGACAGTAACGATGGAATGGTATTGGTAAACAGCATCTATTTCAAGAGCGACTGGATGACTCAGTTTGAAAGTTTCAACACCCGCAAGGGCATTTTCTATACCAGCTCCGAACGCGATGAAAAACAGAGCAAACCCATGCCTCTGATGCGTCAGACCGGCTCATTCCGTTATGCTGAGACAGGCAATTGCCAGTTGCTCGAGATGCCCTTTGCGGAATCTGAATTGGTAATGCTCTTTGTATTGCCCAAAGATATAGAAGAGACAAGCGCCGCACTGAATGAAGAAATGTGGACAAGCTGGATGAAGAGCCTTTCCCGCCCTCGTCAAGTGGAAGTAATAATCCCCAGATTCCGCTTGGAACACACTCTGGATCAACTGGTGGATACTTTCCGCACACTTGGCATTGCCGATGCATTCGACGCTGGTAAAGCGGATTTTTCCGGCATCATGAAAACCGGCGGTGCTCAGAACCTCTTTATTTCAGACATCGTACACAAAGCCTTTTTGGAGGTTATCGAACAAGGAACGGAAGCAGCGGCCGCCACTCAGGTCGGCTTTGCAAAGACATCCTTTACTCCACCCGATCCCAATATCCCGGTGTTCAAAGCCGATCAGCCTTTCTTGTGTATGATAGTGCACAAACCCAGCAATGAGGCTTTGTTTATGGCCAAAGTGATTAATCCGGACGACGCTGAATAGCTCCGTCGTGCATAATCTCAGATAATGCGATTGAAGTTCATTTGACCTTAGTATCTATATGTATACCTATTTATTACATGGTCAAATGGACTTCAATAGCTGAGGTGGTAACTATGCATTGTCCAAGCTACCCCTTAACATATTTTGACAGAGATAGATAGCATAGGTGTCTTGTTAACTCCAGCACATTGATACTTCTACCAAACGGTCCAATAGCTTCATTCCTCCTCTGGGTTATCGATACTTGAACCAGATATTATCGGGTTATCATCGAGTGAGCACAGGATGATAACGCCTTGATATCAGCTTCAACACTGGATAGAACAAGGGGAAAGAGGAGGAATGATTCAACCTAAGTAATGCGATTGGAACTGATATGGCCTTTTGTATCTTATTGCATACCTATACATTATTCGGTCAAATGGACTTCAATACATGGGGTGAAAACTATGCACTGAAGTCCAAGCCACCCATCCAGCGGCAGCGTAGGCCCATGGTAACGAAGCTGAAGCATTGTTTGCCCTGTAGATGATCCAATTGCGTTATCGCCGCAATTATCACCGGGGAGGGGCCGAATGCCCAAACGTGACCACCAAACATCATTACATCATATTTCTTGCGGATCGGGCAGATTTGTGATTCTGATATCCTGCTTTTCTCTCACCGAAGTCTGCTTCACCGGGTTCAGTGTGGCCACTTTCAGCCCTTCCACATTGTGTCCTGCTTGTAGCATATTTTCCTGCAGGACAGCCGCAAAAGACTCTGTGGTACCAGTTTCGCTATGACATAGTATGCAGATTTTTATTGTGCCAGATATGGTGCTTGACGTGAGTTGTCGTCACGCTTCCAGCGGTCGTCGATCCGAACGTCCACCGGAGAATTGTCCTTGAAGTATTTCACGATCGCATCCCGCAGATTTATATTGTGATTGGTCACGTTTTCGGCTGGGATGTCCATCAGCATGGTGAGTCCTGCATTACCCTGCATCAGGAAGTCTGTGGTGGCTACGGTATAGATCTTGTCCGGATCGAGGGGTTCACCTCCAACCAACAGGGTGGTCACGCGGTCAAAACTGGGACGTTGACGGGAATAAACCACTTTTACTCCGGCTACGATCAAGCCCGCTCTACTGCCTTCCACACGGGTTTCGATGATGCGGCGCAAGGTTCTGCCATCGCACTTGAAGCTGATAAGCATATTGTCAAAAGGCATTACTTCAAAGATATTGCGATAGGTGACGGGGCCGCTCTTGATCTCGGCCCGCACACCACCCAGATTCAGGAAGGAGAAATCTGCATCTACCATATATTTCATGGCTTCCACAATGGTATTGCCCATGGGAGATTGCGCATCTACATTGGTGCGGGAAAGGTGGTTTTTGGCATAGCCAATCACTTCATCCATGCCTTCTTCAGCTACTGCTACATAGCCTTCGATAAGGTCTCTGGCTTCGGGATCGGGAATAAACTGATCTTCAAAGAGGGTGATCATTGCACCTTCGCGGATGGCGGGGAGCTCATAACCTGTTAGAGTCTTGGTTTCCGGGTCTATGGTAAGAGTAAGCAAACCAAGGTTTGAACCGTAGGCATAACCTGTGATAACCATAGTGTGGGTCACCGGATCAATCCAGGGTTTGGGCCAGCCCTTATGAATGTGTCCACCGATAAAAAGATCGATACCATCCACTTCGCGGGCTAATTCCTGAGCATCGTAACCCCAGTGACCGCGTCGTTCTGCGTAGCGAGGATTTCCTTTTTCGTCGTAACGGCTCAGATAGGTCTCCACGTTATCATAGGGAAGCCCGGCATGTCCCAATACTACTACCAAATCCACTTTCTCTTCTTCCCGCAATATCTTTACATATTTGGATACAGACTCTTTTTCATTCAGAAATTCGATATTGCGGATGTTTTCCGGGAAGCTCATCTGTTTAGTATCTGTGGTGGTAAAGCCCAGAATGCCAATGCGTACGCCCATGCGATTGACAATGGTATAGGGAAAAGCATACCAGGGAATCTCTCCGGTCCTGGTGTCGATCACATTACAGGTAAGAATGGGAAAATTCGCTAATTCCAAAGTGGGTTCCAATTCATCCTGCAGGATGTCGAATTCATGGTTTCCGATGGTCATGGCATCATAACCGACCATGTTCATGTATTCAATTACAGACACGCCGTTTGTGACTGTCCCTACCGGGCGGCCTTGAAAGAAGTCTCCGGCATCCAGGAGCAAGGATTGACGGGTTGGGCTCTGCCAGCTACGCACGTGTTTGATGAGTGTAGCAGCCGACGCACCGCCTCCTAACTGGGGAGGGAAGTCCGGATTCATAAAAGTGGCTTGAGAGCGGTCTATGCCACCATGCACGTCATTTGACCACATGATGTCCAGACGCAAGTCCTCAGCCACAGCCAGGCTCAGCGCCAATATCAGCACTGATAGTAATATATATCTTTTCATAATAACCTCATCAAGGTCTTACCAGCTAAAAGAAATACCGGCATTGAAGCTGACGATGTTTTCCTTTACTTTATCAGGATTTTCCCATCCGCGGTTTTGAAGGTCTATATAGGAATTTGGCCAAAGTGCATAAGCCCCGCCAGTGTAAACTCTATCATCATAATATTTATCGCCAAAGAGATCCAACGCCTGGTATTCGCGCCAGCCATATCCAAAGCCAAGATCCAATACCCAGTTTTTGTACAGTTGAACGGAGGAACCACCGGTTATCTTGGGACTGATTACTTTCTTTGCGGCTCGATAGGTGAAGGGATCACCATTCAGATCCACATCCTCTTCCATGGTTTGGAAATAACTGCTAACAGCCTGGAATCCTAAGCGCAAAGGAATGCGGTTTACCACATGGTGTTCCACTCCGGCGTAGAAATTGAAGACGTCGTCGTAGATATCGTCCAGATCGCTGTATTGCACCATCTCCAGATCCGCTTTGAAAACGGTACGCATCACGTTGCGGGGGAAGTAACTAAAGCCAATTCTATATTCGGCGGGGAGATCATAATCTCCGTCCATCGATACCAGGGTGCTGTCCATTGCAGTGTTTGGTGATGCTTCCAGATAGGTAAAATCGCTACCGCTGATGTCCAATGTGGTTTTGGGGCTCATGGTAATTCCCATCCCCCAGCGGGGACCCATACGGAAAGCCGCACCAAGCTTCAGCTGCTGACCCTCAAGCTCCCAATCTCTGGTTCTGCTGTAATCGGGAAGTATGTTTTCACCTACGGTTTGCACAGCCCAATCGCTCCATCTGATCGTGGTTTCCTGTTCTACATCGGCAGACATCAAAGCATAATCCACGCCCAGATTCACATTCCAGTAATCTGCAATGTCAAAGCCGATACTGGCTGCCAGAGCAGTCTTCATCAGCACACCGCTGTTATCGATCTCGTTTTGGGCGATCTTTTCGGGATAACCGTCGTTATCGGTATTGCGGTTGTTGCGAATCTCTTCGCTGTACTTTCCGGAAAAACTGGTGTAGGGCGTATGATAAGTGCCGATTCCCAGATGCAATCTCCCCAAGTTCATCGCAGCGTAGCCAGCTCCGGCGAAATCCGTAAAAGCATTGATATTTGAGGCATAAACCGAATCATCTATATATGCGTCAAAGCTGTTGTAGAGCGGGAGCATGCGAGTGTCTTCAGCGCGATTGATCATAGTATTCAGGCTAAGTCCCGCATGGTTCTCCTGCGCAGTGATATTGGCAGGATTGATGGCTATGGATCCGGGGCGCATATTATTGTAGATCCCGGTGCCGCCCATGGCAAATCCGCGGGCATCCAAAATGCCGTAACGTTGCCCCAGTGAAGCCTGCCCATAAGGGGGATGTCCATAATAGTTGTCACTCACACTAAAAGCACCAAGCAAAGAGACCAGCATCAGCAGGCCAAATATAATCAGAGATTTATTTGATAACATGTTTCCTCCACGTTAGAAGCGATAATCAAGGGAAAAGCGGATTGTGTTTTCACTGTGTTCCACTCTCTCGGCATAAGTAAGCTGACCTTCCAAAGCCTCATCGGCGGGATTGTTGAATTGGCGGATTCTTACTTCTTTATCCTGATAGGTTTTATTGCGGAACTTGATATTCATATACATATTGTTTGAGATGCGGCTGGATATGGCGATCCATGCTTTGGCACCGCGTTCGCCCATAAAGTCGATTTCCATGTCTTCCCAATCCCAATGCGAGATGCCGTGTCCATACCAGTACAAGAAGGAACCCTGCAGTTTTACGCTGGGAGTGAAGTTGTGAGTGTAATTCACGCCGATGTAATCGCCAGTCATCAAGGTTTGTGCTGCAGCCATTGTATTGTTACCCGGTTGAGCGGGATAGGTAAGCGAAGTGTAGGGCGGGCTTAGCACGGTATTGTAACGATATTCCAGCTCCAAAAAGTCCCGGTTGGAAAGGAAAGTGCGGATCGCCACAGTGTATTCGTTGGTTTTGGATACTCCGCGTTCTGCTGTGTCGTCATAACGGTTCACCTGGTTCTTATAACGCAGTCTCATCGCCAATTGATACAATGGACGAAATTCCAGTTCGCTCTGGAATCTAGCACTGCGACGACCGTCTGCAAGCCGTTCCCACAAGTCCAGATAGCTGCGTCCCACAGTGAAGTACCTATTAAATTTGTATCTGGTCTCAAAGTAGAGCCCTTTTTCCGGTTGAGATTGATTGCTGTTTTGATACATGTCCGAGATCAGCGGATTGCTAAGCGCATAGATATTCTTTTCCAGGATGGTATCGTTGAAGCGCTCATGTTCTGAGAAACTATTGCTGTAAGGATTATCAAAACCAATGTCGTAGTTTCGATACAGGGTAATAAAATAGAGATTCTCAAATTGAGTGTGAGAGCTGATCAGGTATGCCTTGGGATCGTCGCCCAATTTGGTGTCTTCGCCATACTTACTCATCTCGGCATATTCACCTTGAATGGCAGTATTACCCAATACTGTGCCACCGTCAAAGCCGATAACGCGGCGATAGTCCCGGCTGTAGCGATCGGTCTGAGTGCCGTAGAGATTGCTGATTTCGGCATTCATGGCTTTCTCTATCTTGGGAATATTGTAGGAATCACGAAGCAGGATATTCTTCAGATCGTTAAAACCGGGCACCACAAAATGCGCATCTTCATACAAAGCAGTATAGGTTGTAAAGCCAAGTCTGGTACCTATTATGGGGCTCAATTCCAAATGAGTGCCCCACAGCTTTTCACGAATGGCGTCCTTGCGAGCCGCTAAATTGATGTATTGCATTTGATACGGGATATAAGCAGATCCCGGAGGTATCACCTCCGGATACAGAGATGAATTCATATACGCTTCTGCTTCCATCATTGTGTCGTTATCATAGGGCAGACTTGGAGTAATATAGGAAAAGAACTTATTCTTATCGGCACTTACCGCACTGCCGTCGTCATAAGTATATCGAGCTGTGGCGCCGTCCATAAAGTATTGTTTGCCATCGCTATCTCTAAAGACATCATTGCCATATTCATCCCGCATTACATAGCTGCCATCTTCGTTGATGTATGCCAGGCCGTCTTTATCGTCGTCCGACACAAAGAAAGATGCGTTGAAATAAGGATTTGCCAATTCCACCGCTGCTCCGCGCAAAGCATATTGCGAAGCCTTGGACAGATCCGGAGTGATGCCCATGATGCGCTTACTAAAGCCAAATCCGGTCTTGCGCGAGCTGTAGAAATCGGTATTCTCCATCGTTAAGCCCTCGCCGTAAGTGGCGCGGTAATGCCCCAGATACATCTTTAGGGATGTGTTGTCCAGCCAGGGTATCTTGGTATTTTCGTAGCCGGCATAGTATTTGCTGCTGTTCCAAAAGTCTTCGGAATCCATGTATTGCCAGCCATCATGCGCTTTGGGGGAGTAATTCATGATACCCATCTTAAGATTGTTGCCGTAGCGCATCCGCAGTTTTGCAGTGATGTCCGGATGCACCTGATCAAGCTCGAAATAACCCCAGTAGGTTTTGCGTTTGTCCTGAGGAATTGTCAGCCAGTTGTTGCCATAATCGCTGGGCAGAAACGGCTCGTGCAGCATATCGTATTGACCTTCTTCAAAATAGCGGGTGTAGTACTGAATCTGAGCATCAAACATCAGCCTGTTCTTAACCGGAGGTTCTTTGAAATATACGTAGTTGCGCAGGTTTGTATAGCCATAATAGGAAAGCCCCATAGTACCGCGGAGGTCTCTGGTGTCGGCAATGGTGTCTCCACGTGCCACTCTTTTCAGGATGGCTGCGGCATCAACGGCTGATACGTTTGGCAGACTCACAAAGTCGTTGAAGTGCATGCGGTTTACGTTTTGAGGAGTCATCAAATAGTCTTCCCAAACGTCTGCCATACCCTCGCTGGCTCCTTCATTGCTGTCCAGCCTCTCGATCAGATCACTGATTTCCTCTCTGCGCAATGTCACATCATCGGTTTCAGTATATACAGAAACCACCACCAGCGGCTTCAGTTTGTTCATTGTGCGCTGATCTATGGACGGGATCTCGCGAAGATCATATATGCTGTCAAAAATCTTCACAAAAGTCCGGTATTCATAGATGTCCCGCGCTTGCGCCTCCGAGATAGGAAGCTGCTTCAATTCGCTCATGCCGGCGGTATTCAGATCCACCTTAGCGCTGAGCAGCCCTATAAATATCAGGGCAAGGAACATCAAAAAGAGCTTTTTCATCGCGTATCCTTATGCTGTCTATGCTTATAATAACTAAAGTATCGTGTATTATTACAAAGTAACCGGATTGTAGTCCGAATTCACACTCTAAAAACAGCTCATTATCTGTAAAGGGATTTTTTTATTCCCTGCTTTTGCTATTTTATCTACTGTTTTGTCCAAGCCGGCTGTCGTATGAAGAGATTAAGAGCTTTCTCCCGTTTCAAACTCACTTCTTGTATTTCACCTCGTTGTTAATAGCAGCATGACGGACAGGAGTACAGGGGGTGGGGACATCTCGTCACCACAGAGGCCAAGCCTCAACTGCAGGTAGCTCCGCTGCTTCTGTCTGCCTGGAGGTCGACACCCCTTATTTCCAACCTGGCTCCAATGATAAGAGCTTCACACAAAAACAGTTGACAGAATAAGCATGTCAGATTGTTTGGAAAATCTATGAATAAAATATATACATTGCTTTCATGGAGGATAAATGACTGCAACTAAACGCGTTTACCTATTTGGTAACGGACACGCTGAAGGTAAAGCCGATATGAAGAATCTGCTGGGTGGAAAAGGTGCAAACCTCGCCGAAATGAATCTCATCGGCGTTCCTGTACCCCCCGGATTCACTATCACCACAGATGCCTGTACTGAGTTCAATCAGGTTGGCCCCGAGAAAATGCGCGATATGCTAGCCAATGAAGTTAAAACAGCCGTCAAACACGTGGAACAAATCATGAGAATGCAATTTGGTTCCAACGAAAACCCCTTGCTGGTTTCCGTGCGTAGTGGCGCCAGAGCTTCCATGCCCGGTATGATGGACACCATCCTGAACCTTGGTATGAACGACAATGCCGTGCAAGGCATCATCAGAAAGACCAATAACGAGCGCTTCGCTTGGGATAGCTACCGCCGCTTTGTGCAGATGTATGGCGATGTTGTATTGGGCCTGAAACCCCAAAGCAAAGAAGAAGAAGATCCCTTTGAAGTTATTATACATCACATGAAAGAAGAAAAAGGCGTGAAGAACGACCTCGAACTGACCAGTGAAGACCTGAAGCAGCTGGTAGTTCTCTTCAAAAAAGCCGTGAAAGACAATACTGGTCACGACTTCCCGGAGGATCCATGGGATCAGCTCTGGGGTGCAATTTTTGCGGTGTTCGATAGTTGGAACAACGACCGCGCCGTCTATTACCGCCAGCTGAACGGTATCCCTCACGAATGGGGAACAGCCGTAAACGTACAAGCCATGGTCTTTGGCAATATGGGCGATACCAGTGCCACCGGCGTTGCCTTCACCCGTGATGCCGCCACCGGCGAAAACATCTTCAACGGAGAATACCTCATCAACGCCCAGGGCGAAGACGTAGTTGCCGGAATCCGCACACCTCAGCAAATCACCAAAGAAGGCTCACGAAGATGGGCGAAACTTGCAGGAATCAGCGAAGATGAGCGTGCAGCAAAATTCCCCTCTCTGGAAGAAGTGATGCCTGCCACATATAAAGAGCTCTTCGACATCCAGAAAAAACTTGAAAACCATGCCCACGATATGCAAGACTTGGAATTTACCATCCAAGACAACAAACTGTGGATGCTGCAAACCCGCAATGGCAAACGCACCGGATTTGCAATGGTCAAGATCGCCGTGGATATGCTGAAAGAAGGCATGATCGACGAAAAGACCGCACTATTGCGCATGGAACCGGAGAAACTGGACGAACTGCTGCATCCTGTATTCAATAGAGACGCTCTGGCAAAAGCACACGTGATAGCGAAGGGGCTGCCTGCCTCTCCCGGCGCTGCCACCGGTCAAATCGTTTTCTTTGCCGAAGATGCAGAAGCATGGGCCAAAGACGGCAAGAAAGTGATCCTGGTTCGCACCGAGACTTCTCCTGAAGACCTGCGTGGAATGAACGTTGCCAAAGGCATCCTTACCGCTCGTGGCGGAATGACCTCCCACGCTGCTGTGGTTGCCCGCGGTATGGGTAAATGCTGTGTTTCCGGCGCGGGTACCTTGCAGATCAATTACAAAACCCGCATCATGACTGTTGACGGCAAAAGCTACAAGGAAGGCGATTGGATATCATTGAACGGCTCCACCGGCCAGGTACTGGAAGGAAAAGTTGATACCCAGGATCCGGAATTGAGCGGAGATTTTGCCAGAATTATGGAACTGGCAGACAAACATACCAAAATGAAAGTGCGCACCAACGCCGACACACCCAAGGATGCTATAGTTGCCCGCAAATTTGGCGCAGTAGGCATCGGACTCTGCCGCACCGAGCATATGTTCTTCGAGGGAGAACGCATTAATGCCATGCGCGAGATGATTCTGGCAGACGACGAAGCCGGACGCAGAAAGGCATTGGACAAGCTTCTGCCCATGCAGCGCAGCGATTTTGAAGGTATCTTCACTGCCATGGACGGCTTCCCGGTTACCGTTCGCCTCTTGGATCCCCCCTTACACGAGTTTGTACCCCATGAGGAAAAAGATCAGATCGAGATCGCCAAAAGTCTCGGGATCGATCCCCTGAAAGTGAAAAACAGAGTGGACTCCCTGCATGAATTCAATCCCATGCTCGGTCACCGTGGATGCCGCTTGGGCAATACCTATCCTGAAATCACAGAGATGCAGGCGAGAGCCATCATCGAAGCCGCAATCAACGTTCAAAAGAAAGGCGTGAAGGTACTTCCGGAGATCATGGTACCGCTCATCGGAACTTTGGCAGAATTCAAGCTGCAGGAAGAAATCATCCGCTCTACCGCTGAGAAAGTCTTCCAGGAGACCAGTGAAAAAGTGCAATACTTGGTTGGAACCATGATCGAGATTCCGCGCGCAGCCCTTACAGCGGACAAGATCGCCGAAAGCGCTGAGTTCTTTAGCTTTGGCACCAACGACCTCACACAGATGACCTTTGGTTATAGCCGTGACGACGCTGGTGTATTCCTGCCCGTTTATCTGAAGAAAAACCTGCTGAAACACGATCCCTTCCAGATATTGGATCAGGAAGGCGTAGGCCAGCTGGTGGAACTGGGAACTACCCGCGGTCGCAGCGCTCGCCCGAATCTGAAAGTGGGCATCTGCGGCGAACACGGCGGAGAACCCTCAAGCGTGGAGTTCTGCCACAGAGTTGGCATGAACTACGTTAGCTGCTCCCCCTACCGCGTACCAATTGCCAGACTCGCGGCAGCTATGGCAGCAATCCGATAACTTCACACAAGCAAGCAGATATAGACCGGGATCGTTTCTTTGGGTACGGTCCCGGTTGCTTTTTTATCATTATATCCAGATACTTACAAATCTCCCTCCTTACACACACTTTCTCCATGCCCGCTTCTGTGTGGGTTTTTGGATTTGATTTTTCTTGTCCGCACCTTATTATATCTATATAATCGACACATAATATGGAGTAGATAAATGTCCGGAATCGTTTTCTTTAACACCCGTGACTTGGAAGCTCTCAGGAGTTTTTATCTGGATTCGTTGGGCTTAAATCTGTGGCTAGATCAAGGCAAATGCCTAATTTTTGAACATAATGGATTCCTGGTGGGATTCTGCATAGGAGAAAGCAGCCAGTCCCAAGGCACCATCACTTTCTTGTACGATTCGAAGAAATTGGTAGACACTGCTTACGAACGCTATAAAAGCATCAGCACATCAGCTCCGTGCGTAAATTCCAGTTTTAGGATATACCACTTTTGGGGAGCCGATCCCGAAGGTAGAATACTGGAATTTCAATACTTTATGAAAGCCTCGGAGATCCAGGAAGATAATAGTGGAATCGTAGAAATCCTGAATCCCGATGCCAGTAAACCAAAATTGCTGCTCACCCGTCTCTTGCCCCAGAAAGCGATGGAAAAGCTCAAGGAAGCCTTTGAAGTGCATGCCAATACCTCTGAAAGAGCGATGCTAGCTCATGAAATGAAAGAGCATATTACCGGGAAAGACGCATTAGTGTGCCTCTTGTCCGACACAATCGATAGAAGTTTGATCGAAGCAACAGATAAGTTGAAGGTGATCGCAAATTATGCTGTAGGCTACAACAACATTGATCTGGAGGCTGCCAAAGCCAGAGGCATAGCAGTATGCAACACTCCAGGAGTTTTGACCGAAAGTACAGCTGATCTTGCCTGGGCACTGATCATGGCGAGTGCCCGCTGTATCCCGCAGAGCGATAAATATACCCGGGAAGGGAAATTTGTGGGTTGGGAACCGCTGCTCTTTTTGGGAAAAGATGTGCATCATAAGACACTGGGAATCTTGGGTATGGGACGCATTGGACAGGCTGTGGCGCGTCGTGCAGTAGGTTTTGGCATGAAGGTAATCTATCATGGACCTCAGATAAAGGAACTGAATATCCCGGCACAGTATGTAGATTTTGAAACCCTGCTCCGGGAATCGGATATCCTTAGTCTGCATTTGCCGCTTAGCTCCGTAACACGGCATCTGATCGGAGAGAAAGAGCTAAAAGCGATGAAACCGGGTGCCATCCTGATCAATACCGCTCGTGGAGCGATCGTTGATGAGAAGATACTGATCAAAGCCCTGAGCGAGGGCTGGATCTGGGCTGCAGGCTTGGATGTTTATGAAGATGAACCCGAGATTCCGGCAGATTTGAAACGATTATCCAACGTGGTGATCCTGCCCCATATCGGTTCTGCCAGCATGGAGACCAGAGAAGAAATGGGCATGATGGCCGCACGCAACGCCATTGCCGTGATTCAAGGCAAAGAAGCTCCGGCCAGAGTGGTGTAGATAGCCCGGTAGTTGATGAATCTGGGAAAGGTTCTGGGGTAACAGACTGACAACCAATTTGTTCCTTCGACAATAAGACAATCTCAGGTCTTCGAAGAATATTGTGATGCATGGATTAGCTCCATGATATCCCTGCAAATACTTCCCCTGTACTTCATCGATACATTATCCTGATATCAAGCCGTTATCATCGAGTGCTCACCCGATGATAACCCGATGATATCAGCTTCGGCACCACTTGATCCTGAGGGGGAGCAGAGCTGATTTTTAGAAGCATAACTAAGGAATATCTTGACTATTTCATAGGGGCTTTTTCTGTGTAACTGTGACTTGATGGTGCTTAACAAAAGGTAATAGGGAATTCCGTTGATAATCGGAAGCGGTCTCCGCCACTGTAAGCAGCACGAAAGGTTTATTTGCCACTGTCGAAACGATGGGAAGGCATTAAGACGCGCATCGCGCACCCGCTGCAAGCCAGGAAACCTGCCAGCAAGTATGGAAGAAGCCTACGGGGAATGGGCTATATCCAGTGTGTTCATCTCAAGTCACAAACAAATTCAAGAGGTGAACAAAATGATACGGACGCGAGAAGTTACAGGCAAAGTATTGATGCTATGTGCATTACTGCTTTGTTCTAGTGCCATCTTTGCCATAGGGGGCAAAATTGTGGATTCCGATGGAGATCCCGTCTCATCAGCCAGTGTTTCAGATTCCCGGCACAGCACATACAGCCGGGAGGACGGAAGCTTCTATCTGGCTACAGAAGCGGATTCACTTCATATTCATCGCCTGGGCTTTCATGATCGCACCATTAGTACGAGAGACCTGAAAGCACCGGTAGTTCTGGTTCGAGACGACATTGTATTGCCTTCTGTGTGGGTACGAGCTATCGAATACCGTCCCAACAGCCCTTCGTTAAATTCCAGCATCATTCATCCGGACACCAATGCCGGAATCAATAACAGCAACGATCTATTGCTGCAGAATCCCGCTTTTGTAACCACTGATACGAGGTTGAGCGGGGAACGGCAGACGGTGTCCATCTTGGGCAGTTTTAGCCGTCACAGCTTGGTGATGCTGGATGGTGTGGTGCTGAATCCCGCTGGAGAAGCATTTGACCTTAGCCGGATACCAATTGGTCAGATCAGTCATATCGAAGTAATAAAAGGTAATTCATCCGTGTATGGAGGATCTGCAGCAATTGGCGGCATCATCCACATTCACACCAAAAAAGCTGACGATGCCAGAGCCGCGGAAGCCGAAATCTATAGTAGTATGGGGTCATTTGGATTGTACAAGCAGGCTTACAGGTTATTGATCAACCGGGATGCGCTCTCACTGAAAGCAGAGTATATGCATCACACGGCATTGAACAACTTTACTTACAAGACTCCGGATTTTTGGGGGATAGAGCCGGAACTGGAAAGAGAGCACAACAAAAAAACTGGTGACAGCTTCTATGCCAAAGCACGGTATTCCAAGGATGCGTCAGAGCTGAGCTACAGCATCAATATGGGCAGCTTTGTCCGGCAATTACCGGGGACTATAAACTTCCTGGATTTATATGATAACTCCAAACTCACAGGAAACTATGCCCAGCATAACCTGCGGGGCATATTGTCGCATCGGGATTTCGCCCATGAGTTGCTGTTGTGGTGGAATAGGGATTTTAGCATCTTCACAAATCAAGGTTCCACAAATACACTGGCGAAAAGTCATTATGATCAGACGCAGCAGAGCCGGGGCTTGAAGCTGAGTAACAATCTGAATCTGGAAGAAACCAAGCTCGGCGTAAACGCGGAATATAGTACAGTGGATTATGATTACTTCAATAGACTGAGCAACATCAAAACAACCGGTGAACGAGACAATTCTGCCATCGCCGTACAAGCCCAGCAGGTATGGTATCCCGGCATCATGAGCTACAAGGCCCTGGGAGCATTCCGGGCGGACTATTGTGAAGATAAAGTGCAGCCGAGCTGGAGATTGGAGCAAGAACTGCAAGTACCTCTGGGATTTGAGCTTACTATAGGTGGATATGTGGGAACGGCATATTCTCAGCCCTCACTCTTTGATATGTATTGGATCGGGGATAGTGAGACCCAGGGCAATCCGAACTT
The DNA here is from genome assembly GCA_028706475.1 of Candidatus Cloacimonadota bacterium. Classification (NCBI taxonomy): domain Bacteria; kingdom Pseudomonadati; phylum Candidatus Cloacimonadota; species Candidatus Cloacimonadota bacterium. The sequence goes on along the minus strand of JAQWBI010000011.1, from coordinate 2,975 downwards.
GAAGAGCGAAAGCTCATTCGGCTACAACATGTATGCAGAGGCAAATACCGGTAAAGCACGCTGGAAAATAGCCTATTACCAAAACCTGGTGGAAAATCTGATCCAATGGAGACAGTATTACCTGAATGGGATAAGCTGGAAGCCCTTTAATGTGGGCAAGGCAAGGATTCGGAACTATGAGTTTGAAACACAAATGCAGATTAGCCGCCTTCTGAAGGTAAACGCCGGAGTCACTTTCACCGATGCCAAAGATGTGGCAAGAAATTCTGGTGGCATACCATCGCCGTCTTATAATAAGAAACTGGTATATACTCCGGCGATGAAGGCAGTAGCTATGCTGAACTTTGGTAACGACATACGTGGCTGCTCTTTGCAATATAACTATACCGGCGAACAATATAGCACAGTCGATAACATGATCGCCCCGCTGAAAGGCTTTGATACTCTGGATACTGCTGGATTCTACCGGATTGGGCTGCGGTTTATCGATATCCGCTGTGACCTGAGAGTAAACAATATCCTAAATAAAATGTACGAAATCTATGCCTACACTCCACAACCCGGAATCAACTGGGAAACGGGGATATCGATCTCCACAAAGAACTATCGGGCAAAGGAGCAGGTGGCGTACGAACCATAGCCGAGTTCAACAAATAGCTTGACTATTTCTGGAGCGCAGATTTCTGTGTATTTGTGACTTGATGGTGCTTTACAAAAGGTAATAGGGAATTCCGTTAGAATCGGAAGCGGTCTCCGCCACTGTAAGCAGCACACAGGGTTTATTTGTCACTGTCAATATGATGGGAAGGCAATTATGACGCGCAGAGCGTAACCCGCTGCAAGCCAGGAAACCTGCCAACAAGTATGGAAGAAGCCTACGGGGAATGGGCTATATCCAGTGTGTTCATCTCAAGTCACAATCAAAACAAAAAGAGGTGAACAAAATGAACTCAAACATCAGTGGACTTAGACTCCCAAAGCTCTTGCTAATAGTGGCATTATTGCTGCTTCATGGCTTTGCCGCTGCAGAACTGCTCTACGTAGTGAATTCACAATCCCGCACCCTAAGCAGGATCGATACCGAAACAGACACGGTGGATAACAGCTTTAGCGTATTGGGAACCGTACCCAATAAAATCGTGGTGGATGAAGACTATATCTGGTCGGTAAATTCCGGAGACAATGCAGTACAGAAGATTTCGCGGGAAAGCGGCAATACAATATCCAACATTTTTGTTGGGCTCGGAGCCAATCCCTGGGATGCCCTGAAACATGAAACAAAGCTCTATGTGTCGGGTTGGCTGTCTCAAAAAGTGTATAAACTGGATACGATCAGCGGCACGGTTGAAGCTTCCGTGGATGTGGGTGTTGCTCCGGAAGACCTGGAACTGGTGGGCAATAAACTGTATGTTTGTAATGCGGGAAATTATAGCCAAAACTATGCTGGCAGCTCCGTGAGCGTGATCGATCTGGAGAGCTTTACTGTGTTGAGTACCATTCCGGTGAGTGCCAATCCCCAGCATCTTGCATCGTATGAGGGAAAGCTCCATGTTTCCTGTACTGGGAATTGGGGAGATACTGCCGGAGTTATCTGCATCATAGATACTTCCACGGATACGGTGGTGGAAACCATCGATATTGGGGGCACTCCCGGGGCTCTCTGGATTGCAGGTACCGATCTGGCGTTGGTAGCAGATGGCAACGGGGCGCATCTGTATAGCTATAATCCTTCCACTTTTACGATCTTGCATGGCGACTCCAATCCCTTACCCAATGCGTGTTCAGGGGTTGTGGGAAATAGCAATGTAGTGGCTTTATTGACGCCAAACTGGGGTGGGAATGGGATTGTGGAAATCCTGCATCCGGATCTGAGCAATTGGAAGCAATACACTGTGGGTATGATGCCTACCGATCTTAAACTCTATAATGCGTCCTCCTTTAGTGAAGACCAGATCGCCATTCCAGCACAGCTCTCGGTTTCACCCAATCCGGCGCGGCAAGGAAGCTCTCTGAAGTTCAGTAGCCCAGAAGCTCTCAACGGGGAATTGAGTCTGTATAACCTGAAAGGACAAAAGCTGAAAACCTATCCCTATCAGGGAAGCGACCTAACGGTATCTGATGCAAAGCTTTCCAGCGGAGTCTATTTCTATAGCCTGCAGGACGGCAAGGGAATGAAAAGCAAAGGAAAGCTGGTGATATTGAAGTAATAAGAGCTAGTAAAGCTCCCTTGATACTGATTGAATGGGAAAAGCCGTACCTTGAGAGGGCACGGCTTTTCGAACGAGTGGGATTCTAACGAAAGTCAGGACGATCATTGACAGGAGGTGGTGGAGGAGGTGGTGGAGGAGGTGGGAATACTATGGAATCTAGCCAAACATTATTGCCGCTAATATATTCTGATCCTGTTTTACGACTGGATTTACCACCGGCATATGCAGTAACATCGAAACCATTATGCCCGTTGCTGGGAGCAGTTATGTAGTAGATATATCCGTTCCCACCAGAGTTGGGCACGCCGCGTGTCATTTCTACGTGATTCCAATCTGTCCATGGTCCGCCGGGGACACCTGTCCATCCAGAAATATACACATGTGTGCTTGTTGTTGCTCTGATGACGTTGATACTAAATGTGATGCCCATCAACGATACGCTGAGGAGCATCAGGGCTGCTGCAACAAGAGTTAATTTTTTCATGGAGTTCTCCATATCACCTTGTATGCATCATGATAACAATGCATAGGTTAATCCACATTGAAGGCTTGTCTATAACGGATTGCCTTCGTTATATCAGATCTGATTACAAGCTTTGAGAAATTTACGCAAGACCATATAAAAGTCTATGTTATCACTGACCCTGTCCCATTTTTTACACCACTTGTAAAGTGACACGTTTCTTATCGACATTGTTTTCATAGTTTTCTCTGTATTTTGCCGGAGGTAGGAAGTTTAGTGAGCTGTGGGGGCGATTGTAATTA
>JAQWBI010000010.1 GCA_028706475.1 Candidatus Cloacimonadota bacterium | reverse complement strand
AATCAGCATGAAGGCAACCATGGCAATCAGCAACAATCTGTTCATTAGATCCTCCAGGGTATGAATATTCATTTATCGACTTTCACAAAGATTTGGGATTGCACTATCTGTCAAGAAAAAGCTTTGATGCTTAGAATGGAACCTGTATGGATGTTTACGATTTCTCCCATATCTTTTCGGACGATCAAGGCTCCTTTCAGGTCAATTCCCAGTATTTGAGCTTCAAATGAAGTGCCCCCCGAATCAATTACTGCATCATGGTCTTTGCCAAAGAGATGCTCGTTACAATACGTAATGTATGTGATTTCATGAGCAAGAAGGCGTTCGCTCTTCTCTACTGCATTGATCAGATTGTAACAAAGCTCTACGTTCGATATCTCATCACCTAAAATGCTTTTCAGACTGATAGCACCAAATTTCCCTAACTCTGAGTCAATTTCGTTGTTTGTATTCAATCCCACCCCGATCGTATAACGTCCGGGATGGCTTTTACAGAGTAGACCGCCCAGTTTCTTTCCGTCGTAGATAAGATCATTTGTCCATTTAATCTGCAACTTGTCAGACAGAGGCGAAAACAGGCGACATAGCTCCTTGTGCACACAGTATCCGGCAAACAGTGCAAAAGAAGATACTACTCCACTAGACATCAGGTCAAAAGTGAACCACAATCCTCCGGGCGGAGATAGCCATATATGATTGTCTCTGCCTACTCCATCGTCTTGTGAGCCGGTGCGAACGGAAATCAGACCATTATGGTACTCCCGTAGTCTCTTATACTCCAGCATCGTGCTGTCCAGCACATCATAGTAAAAAAAGCTTCTCTCTTTCATCGCTCTATATACATGGCATCGCCATAACTAAAGAATCTGTAGCGCTCAGCAATTGCTACCTGATATGCTTTGCGGATAAAACTGTATCCGGCAAAAGCAGAAACCATCATCAATAGAGTGGATTCTGGTAAATGGAAGTTCGTAATCAGTGCATCTGGGACTTTAAATTCGTATCCGGGAAAGATGAAGATGTCTGTCCAACGATTGCCGCTTTGTAGCTTTCCAGCTTCCCAGAAGCTTTCCAAAGCTCGAACGGAGGTGGTGCCCACTGCAATAATTCTGCGCCCTTCTGCTTTAGCTTCATTTATCGTCTCAGCAGTATCGGCTGAGATTTGAACACATTCGCTGTGCATCTTGTGCTCGGTTATGATGTCGGTTTTAACTGGCCGAAAGGTGCCAATCCCAACATGAAGAGTAAGCTCAGCGAACTGTATTCCCTTGCTTTTGCACTTCTCAATTAATTCATGGCTAAAATGCAATCCTGCTGTTGGAGCAGCCACAGATCCTTGTAGCTGCGCATATACGGTCTGATATCGCGTTCTATCGCTTTGCTCATCGGGACGATCAATGTATGGAGGCAAGGGAATGTGTCCTATGCGTTCTATCTCTTGCCAAAACTCCCCGCTGTATTCAAGCTTTATGTCGTGTACTCCATCGATGTTTTCAGGATATACCCAACCTCTCATATTGCCTGAGAAGGTAATGTATTGCTCTTGTTTTATTCGTTTGGCTGGGTATAGAAGGCACTTCCATTTATCCGTCTCGGAAGAAGGATTTAGCAATAGTACTTCGATCTTTGTTCCATTGTCTTTATGCCCGAATATCCTGGCCGGAAACACCTTGCTGTTGTTCAGTACCAAAAGATCGCCTGGACGCAGTAAATCGGGCAAATCAGTAAATGTTCTGTGACTGATACCCTCATCTGTAGCATACAAATGCATCAAACGGGAGTGATCTCTTTTATCGGCGGGATACTGAGCGATCAACTCCATGGGGAGATCATAATGGTACGCTTGCTTATAATGCAAATCCGTGGTCATTTCAACTTCAGGGGTACCTTTTGTGCGCTATCCAAGGTTGCTGAAAAAGAACCGAAAGTAATCTTGCTTTCCAGCTTCACAGGGATTTTGTACTCATCATTAGTGACCCAAATAAAGATGTCTCCTGTCTGCTTGAACACTGCTTCTCCTTTCAGTTTTGGTTCAATAACCAGACATTCCACTTCACCAAATATACTCTTCACTTTCTCTTTGCGATGGACAACTACCTCAGTAGGCATAATGCGGCCGTCGGCAGTGATATTTACCATCAATCTTTGTCCAACCTTTAGGGGTTGATGACGTACCCAATAAAATGCACTCAGAATATCCTGTGAATCCATGGGTAAATCCATCTCAGTGTTGTCGAAGCGGCTGTTCTTGAAGTGCCACCTTTGATACGTTGTGCGTCCACGGGCGTGATTGTATATATGTACTCTGTGCTGGCGGTATTTCCCTTCTTGAAGATTCTTGGCGAATTTGTAGGGCAAAAGGGATTCTTTATCCCACCAGGACTCAACCCTGTCCCTTACTTTGAAGATCTTGTCGAAGAAGCTATGCGTTTTTGCGTTTGTAGAAAGGTACCACACTGGGTTACCCTGATACACGGATGTCTTGGCTTCCAAAGTAGCCTGACCCGCATTAATGATCCCGTAATTTATGTTGAAGGTAAGCTTCTCTCCATCCATAAACACATTCGCACCTAGATTCACAGCTATCAACAATGCCAGTATTACAATATATCGTTTCATTTACTACCTCCATTCATGATGATTTCCTCTCCACAAAGATTGGAAATCAAAGGGGATATGAGCATGTCTGCAACAGCTTTGATCTCTTGCTTTGTCACCAGTTTACCGGATGCTGTCCGCTCCAGATGCTTTTTAAAATATTCTTTCCTGAATTCCAGATAATCGGAGTTATAATCCTCTTCCATATTCGTTTCTACCGGTCCCGGAGCAAGGCAATTTATTAGAATGTTTCTACCAGCGTTCTCCAATGCGGCGCTTTTTGCCATATTGGCTATAGCAGCTTTGGCTGCAGCATAGGCAGAGCCATTCGCTAATCCGGTTCGGGTAACATCAGAAGTAAATAACACAATCCTACCGAAAGCTCTCGAGCGCATATCCGGCAGTATGGTTTTCAAAAGATTATACACTGGATACACATTATCTTCCAGAACCCTGCGGAAAATCTGAGGATTTATGTCGCACATAGCTTGATGATCCTCACTACGAATCGCGGCACAATGAATGAGACAGTCTATGGATTTCAAGTGATTCAATAGCTTCTGCTCAAGAGCATCCAGATCCCTGAGATCTACCTGAATCTTGGGAGAGATAAGGTCATTAATGCGATCTGTGCGCTGGTGGTAAAGTAAGATTAGCTTATGTCCTTCCGCTTCATAAGCACGGGCAAGAAAGCTGCCTATCTGAGAATTTGCTCCACTGATGAGAATTGTATTCATAAGCTTATTACGCGATCGATTATTAGGTGAGCAAGATCAAATTTGTCGCCTTGAGCAGAGCACAAATTGTGTTTTCGGTCTATCATGAGTATATCGCTAGTAGCAGAACCGGCATGCTTCAGATGATTGGCTACCACCAGATCCAAGTTTTTCTTTTCCAGCTTTTTCTTTGCATTCTCTTCCAGGTTTTGAGTTTCTGCAGCAAATCCGATCAGAAGTTGATTATCCCGTTTCAAACTCCCCAGATCGGACAATATGTCTTTTGTCCTAACCAAGTTCAGTTGAAGATCAGAAGCTTTCTTAATCTTGTTTTCACGATATTCTGCTGGTTTGTAGTCTGATACTGCGGCACACTTGAATATCCAGTCACATTTGGGGGCTTCGAGCATTACTCTATTGTGCATTTCGTCCACCGATAGCGTGTGAAATGCATCACTAATGTAGTAGGGCTTGCTTTCACTGATCGAAGCATATACCAATATTACCTCTGCCCCCCTCAAATATAGCGCACGTGCCAAAGACAAGCCCATTCTCCCGCTGGAACGATTGCTGATCATACGCATGGGATCTATGGATTCAACTGTAGCGCCTACAGTAACCAAGGCTTTTACACTACAAAGGTCTTCTCCATACTCCAGATAGGTGCGAATCGCATACACTATCTCTTCATTGGGAGGATACTTCCCTTTTCCTGTGTAGGCGCAAGCCAACATACCAAATGCAGGATCCAATATATGGTGTCCGCGTAGTTTTAGCGCTTGTAAGTTCTCTCCTGTAACCTGGTTTTCATACATATTCACATTCATTGCTGGTACCCATAATACCTGTTTGCGATGGGCCAACAGTATTGAGTTGAGTAGATTATCCGCAAGACCATGAGCAGCTTTTGCGATTGTGTTTGCAGATGCTGGGGCTACCACTACCAAATCTGCCCAATCCGCAAGGGTGATATGCGGTATAGGATCACTTCCATCCCACAACGAAGTATATACGTCGTTATGCGTGATGGCAGAGAAATTTATGGGCGCAACGAATTTACATGCAGATTCAGTGAGCACTGTGCGTATCTCAAAGCCCATCTTTTGCAATCTACTGGCTAGGTCAATAGCCTTGTAAGCAGCGATTCCGCCGCTCACGCATAGCAGGATTTTGGCATTCTTCATCATAACTTTACCGAGAGCTTCAAAAGGGGGACATTGTGCAGGATATCTATGCTAAATTGAGCATCTCGCTTCTGTTTGCTGTGTCTTAAAGCATCTATACCGCTCCACAAGTGGTTCAAAATGGTAACTCCTAATGCCAGTTGAGCATAAGATTCGAAGTCCAGGGCATCATTACGCATACCGTTGAAAGAAGACTTATGCTGTTCACTATCCCAATTCCAGTAATTATCCTCGCCATAAGCGTGATCATCTATGTACTGCTGCTGGCTGATGGGATCACCGGGATACAGACTCAAGGCTTCCTCCCTGACAGATGCATTATATCCCATGGCGTCGAATCCACTGCTATTATATTTACCCAAATTTTTGTAAAAGCTGCTATCGTAATGCCCTGGGTTGATATGGGCAAACTTCAGTGCATAGGTATAGGATTCATCCCTCAAGAGTTTTGCTTCACTGTTACAATAGAGTTGAGTCCCAATAAAAACGGCTTCAGTAGCCATTTGTGCATATCCGATATTTCTGCCGTTCTTGACTTGAGATAAGCCTGGAATTGCTAATGAGAGCAAAAAGTCCTTATTCTGTGCCCACAATCCACTCAAGGAAACAAGGCAAAGAGAAAACACCAATAGTCTTTTATGAGCACACATTAGAACCTCAATTCACAATTGAGCATCATGCCATCCAATCCGGAAGGCTGGGCGTATAGATGCATATTTCGATTCAAGATAGCTGTATCGACTACGCTAATAGCACGGTTTAGGAGCAACAATCCTATGGAAAGAGTGTGATTCATCTTTGTTTTTTGGTGTTTCTTACGCATATCCCTGTACTTTTCCCAATGAGCATCGGATTGCCATGTCCATTGTTCATCTTCGCCAAAGCTCTCGCTTTGCATATATTCTGCATATCCAGCTGGATCATAGTTCGAGATCAAGTAGTAGTTGCGCGCTATCATTTCCAAGTAATTATTATATTCCTCGCTGCTTTCGTACTCCTGAATGGACTGATAATGACCGTTTGGCATATCCAGAGGTACTCCGGCATATTCGTGAGCATATTGCTTATACTGATCCCTCTGCAAGTCGATATCGTAATCCGTCTTAAAGTAGGAGTATGCAGAGAGGATATCGGCTGCGATCATCACTATACCCCGGTTGGTCTTCCCCATTGCCAGCTCACCACTTCCGGGAAGAATTACGCTCATACCAATATATGCCAAGTGCGACTGAGCTGCCAAAGCTCCGCATAGCATCAGGATAGTGACCAGCAAAATGATATGTTTCATCAGAACGTCCAGTTTAGGTTTATCATGGGAGTAATATGCTGGTTTCTAATCCCGGTATAATACTTCATGCGAAATCCGCTGTCGGTGATGGCGTTGCGGTTGTAACTCTTTGTGACCCGGATAGCGTCCAAGCCTGCTACGATGTGGTTCAAGGCCAGACCAAAGGTAAAGATCTGAGCTTTGCCAAATTCACTTTTGGCATCGTTTCGCATATCTATATAGGTCTTGCGCATGGGGCTGGAGCGGTGATCTGCTTTATCCACTTGCTCGTCGGTGGAAAATCCATGGTCAGGATCATTGTATAGAGGGTAGTTACCTGTCCATATCCAACCCGAATCATTAGCTTCTCCACCTTCAGGATACCAATTCGGATACATAAATTCACCTTGCTCATTTGCAGCAAAAGTATAATACCAATCCGCCCAGCCAAATACGTAGTGAGAATACTTGCCGATGTCCTCATAGAAATGCTGGGAATTGTTGTCGTCCAAGCGGAAGAATAAATCCTCGTATATATCAGCAGTGTTAAAATTGATCAGGTGGCTTTCCACTGATGCTTGTCGCTCCCTGTCATAACGAGTCGTCGTAATTTCTGTTCCATTGTGAAGAGTATATGTGATCTCCTCTCCATTTGCATATCGCTCATAATCTTTTGTCTTGTCGTTGCCACTGTTCTCAAAATAGAGATAACCAGCTATCATCCCAATCTCTACAACCGGAAATATGTATGTGGTTATAGCGCTGCGATCCGCATAAAACTGTCCCGCACCTGGAACCAGCATAGACATCACCATGGCCAGGCGAGCATCTTTTTTATCGTAATTTACCTTGATGAAATCAGCTTCCAGCTTTTCTTCTTCAGGTTCTGTTTCATCCCACAACCAATCTTCAGCACTTTGGGCAAAAAGGCTTACCGCGAGAGTAAGTATGAATAGACAGAGGATAGTATTGCGCATTTGCTTCCTCCTTATTTTTCAACGGCGAATTTGAAGGTTTTATCCTTGACGCCGCTTTTTACGTGAACTACATACACACCAGAACTTAAGTCTTTGGAATCCAGTTCCAGATCAAATCTTTCATCGTTTTTGTGGGTCGAATACACCATGCTTCCGCTAATATCGTAGATATGCAGTTTTGTATCCGCAGAAGCATTCTCCACTCTCAATCTATAAATGCCGCTCTTCACGGGATTGGGAAACACATAAGCATGTAGAGGAGCATTATCCGGTGCTGCTGTTCCTGTAATGCTACCATACACTACTCCGGAACCGGAATTCAAGTATCCATTCCAAAGAATCGGATTGGTATCGGAAGCTATACTATGGATATAGTTTCTGCTGTTTTGGCCATCTACAACTGAATAATACCATAGCAATCTATGATTGTCCTCATCATAATACATGAAGTCTGACCATGCAGAGGATTCATTCATGGCGTTATGTGGCATTAGCAATGAATACTGATAACGCGGTTCTGCTTCTTCATTAACGGCGATATAGCCCTGCTGAGCCACAGGGAATAGTAGCAAAGTCTCATCTCCTAAGCGCAGTGCTTTCGCATCTGCCTTGGCCTCTATATGTATTTTATCGAGATAACGAGGGAAACCTGCATGCAGATAACCGTTTTGAGATAGCATATAAGCATTATTGCCCAGTCCGAAGAAAATTCTCAGCTCTGTGTCCTCAAGTGCGATCAGTGCCGGTTGAGAAGGCAAATAGGAGCCGGTATTGCTGAAGATGCGAACAATGATACCCTCATCTTGTTTATCATTGTACGCAGCATAACGGTAGATGTTTCCATTATTTGCTGTAACAAAGATAATCGCTTCTTCTGCATCCATACAGATTACCGGCTCATAATCACCAATTTCTTCCGGAATCATAATAGTTCTTTCTATTTCCAGACTTTCTTTCGATAATTGCATAAGCCGGGACTTCTGTGTTGCCAGGATGCAATCCGAATAAGCAGTCAAGTTTTTGATGCCTTCCATGGGGACAAAACATTCTATAGCGCCATCTTTTATTTTGTATAGGATATCCGAATCGTATACATACACAGCGTCTTCATAAACCAAAGGCCGGGATACACTATCCGGAAATGTGATTGTAGTGGTATTGCACACACCTGTGCTGATATCGATCAGATACAATAGATTGCCTGAAACTCCAACTAAGTCCATGTATTGATCATTGTTGAAGTTCATGTTTATCAGTGGATAATCGAAGAAACCAGCATTGGTAGGTTCATTCTCAAGCATGGGCGACCAATCCCCGTATTCATCAGAATAAAGGTTGATGTAGTTATAACCGCTAAACGGGAGCAGAGTGTTGCCAAACGATGTATTGATTACTTGCCCTGCAAAGGAAGAACCATTAACATTGAGGTTCACGGATTCTTCGAACATCCCTGCTTTTAAAACAAAGTTCATTATTGGAGCCGGATCGCTGATCTCGTCCAGATAAAACATAGTGCCCAAACCTTTCTCATCCAACATTGCCGGTTTGCTTTGCGAACTCAGGCGCGGACGCCACTCTTCCGGACTCCACTGCATAAACTGGCCAATATTGTTCAGAAAAGGTTTGTGAGCATGGAAATACTCGTAGGCTGTGCCTGTCCAATATTGAGAGTAATACTCGCCCAGATCTCTGATACCGTCTGCTTCCAATACCATCACACCGGGACGTGAAAAACTTGTGTTCACATAGTTCGTATCGAAGTTAGATGCAAAAGACCCATCCTCATATACTGTTCCTTCCTGATACAATACCTTTTCGTTCACACGCCAGGCCAGAATGCCGCCGCCATGTACATTGTCCTGAGCATCTATAAAGGAAGGCAAAAGATAATCATACTCGTAGGTAGGACTATTGTTATTGTCATCATAAGCTGTGGGATACAGAATCACTCTTTTCCTGGTTGGATCTGCTTGATACTCCAAAGTGCCATACACAGCTGTCCCACCATCTCCGTCGGGATCAAGATTGCGGTTTTCGATCAAGTAGTATTCATCCGGATTGATCTGAAACCGGATAATACTGGGACCCATATCCCCACTTTGTTTCAAGCTGCTGGCAGCCAGATCCAATCTGGGAAAAAGCTTCAGATCAGTTACTTCTTTGAACAAACCCCTGTTCTCAAAATCCTCTTCAAACAGCAATAGGCGGCTAAATGCTCCGGGAAGTACTGGCATAGCCCCTTCCAGATAGACAAAATCGCCATTATTTAACTGATCCACTAGAACACCAGAGCCACCGCTGTCCATGATGTCAAATGCACCAACCATGGGACTGAAGTTTCTTACATTATACAGATCCACCAAGCCCAGAGAATGGCCAAACTCATGGAACAATACCGAATTCAAAGCTCCATAACCGCTGTGGATCACTTGCCCGTCTATCTCTTCCGTTTGGAAATCCTGAGAGATCGTGGCTGGAACGTTACAAGCGTGGAATATCTCGTGGTTTCCGTCATCTACCTCTACTTGTTTGCCATCTCCCACTTTTATGAAGAATGATGGGATATCCAGAGGGCTATCACCAGCTATATCATGCTGCCAATCCGAACCTGCGTGAATTATCATATAGTGTGCATATGCAGCAAAATCGATCTCAGGATCATCCCTGTCTGCAGTTTCAAAGGCTTCCTTAAAATACTCTTCCATCTTCTCCACAAACTCGCTTGATTCTGCATCGGGAGGATTGTAGTAGCCCATGTTCTGCGATAGCGTATAAGCTGGTTTGTCCTTTGGCCACACATCATATTCCAATTCGTAGCTTCCTGCGGATGCAGCCAAATAGTAGTAGCGCATTGCTTCCAGATTGGCCTCGAAATACTGGCGGTCATGAGGTGGAGCACCAACAGAATATATGTAATCTGGATCCGCTTCCAACATGAATTTCCCATTCCCTGTACTTCTAGTATCGGAATCCTCTTGAAAATCCACCAGGATTACCAGCAACTTCTGATATTCTCCCCCGGATTTACGTGAGACTATATCGTTTTTTGTCTGCAAAAGCTTTTCAGTAAAAGGGTGTCTTTTTTGCCGCACAGAATGGGCAGCTGGTTTCAAAACCATCTTATGCGCAAAGATTGGAGCTGCAAAGCATATAAGGATCAGAATCGATAAACTGCGATACGGCATTGGGGACAAATTTGATTTTTTCATTTTTCCTTTTACCATAAGTTTATGTACAAGATAAGAGTAGAAGCAGACCATATATATATAATCTGCTTCTGAATCTCGTGAAAGAGTTAGTATTCAACTCCCAGGGAAAAGACTTTATTGAAGTCTACCAATTCTCCACCGGGAACCATTGAAAAATCTGCATTCAACTTGTAGCGATTATCAAAGGAGTATTGAAGACCTACACCAAAGCTGGGACCAGTGATCTTTCCCGCTCCATCGTTGAAGTATCCGCCACGTAGAGAGATTAGATCCAGATACACATATTCTGCACCTGCTCCATAGATAGTCTCATCCATATACTCCCATCCGCTTATAAAGCGCTCAATCAATGGATCGGAATTTGCCAGGATCTTGCTTGCTTCACCGGAAACAGTAAGCTTTCCCATAGGATTATCCAGAACTTTGTATGCTGCGCCTAATCGCATGGTAAGGGGTTGAGGATCAGCTTGGTCGCGGTCCACGAAAGTTACGTCGGGACCAAAGTTTTGAATAACCAGAGCAAGGTCCAGACCTTTCACATTAGCAAGGTCTTTGTATTTTGCACCCACGTCGAAACCAAAGCTAAAAGCCTTGCCTTCTGTTTCAGTATGACCCGTTCCCGGCGCCAGATAGCTATAGATCAGCTTGAAATTGGCTCCCACGCCCAGTTTTGCAGGGATTGCTTCATATGCATAACCGACTGCTCCGGCAATATCCAATGTGTGGAAGGTACCTTCGAAGTTGCCGTCAATACTCGTCTGTTCCTGAGTTCCGGCATCCAGTAGCACTATGTGTGCATTGATATTTCCAATGCTCTCGAAATATTGGTTCCAGCCCAAGTACTCATAATAGATATCGTTTATTCCGGAACCTTGAAGCCACGGAACATGGTTCAAAGCAATTTGTCCCTTTCGGTTGAAAGCGGTGGCACCCGGATTCCACCACATGGCGAATGCATCATCAGCAACAGCAGAATAGGCTCGGCCCATGCCATTGGCACGACCGCCGGGTTCGAAGGATAAGAAGAGCAATGCTGCTTGAGAAACAGCTGCCAAAGGTGCAGCAGCCAGCAACAGCAAGCAAAGGGTCAGAGTGATATGTCTGGTAGACATCTATACCTCCATATGTTTCAGGCTAAATTTAAGTTTCAACAGGGCACTGAATATCCCTGTGTATCTAAAGGCAAACATCGTATACAAAGCTGTCGGTATATAAAATAGTGTTGTAATACAAATTGCCATTAAAATCATAGAATACTGCCGGATAGCAAAATTGCCGTTACGCTCCTTGCAAATTATGGTGCCGAAGGCCGGAATCGAACCGGCATGGGCAAAAAGCCCGGTGGATTTTGAGTCCACTGCGTCTACCAATTTCACCACTTCGGCACGCGTATGTTTCAAAACTTCCAAATCCCGTTCTTTGTCAAGGGAAAAATGCTCATCTAGACTCTTCAGCTATCAGTTCAGCGAATTTCTGGGCAGCGCCGTCCAGCGCTTCACGAGGACTATTTTGATTGCGCATTGCTTTTTCCAGATAGCCCTTTAGCTCTGGTCTGGCTTTGAACCAAGCCGCTGTTTGCGGTTCATATACTGCTGTTTCCAGCTGTTCGTAGATGCCTTTGTACTGAGGATTCTTTTGCAGGAAGTTCACAATTATTTCACTTTTCATTGCGCTTCTGCGAACTGGCATATAACTGGTTGCTACACTCCACCTGGCAGTTTGCTCGGTGTCTGTAAACCATTTGATAAACTCCCATGCTGCTCGTTCCCGCTTTCTGTCTCCAGATTTGAAGATCACGATATTGGCTCCGGACACTGCACTTTGAGTAGTAACATCGGTGGGAAGCGAAGCATAACCAATATTGAAGTTTATCGGTTGTTGACGCATATGTGTGATAGACACGCTTGATCCCTCATACATAGCCACCACACCTGCCAGAAAGTCGTTTTGCCCTTCATACTCACGCACCAGATACACGCTCTTATCTTTGAACATCATATCTGTAATAAAGGTTAGAGCTTTAATACCTTGTGCACTATTCAGAGTGGGATTTCCCTCTTCGTCAATCAAGGCTCCACCGGCTTGATACAAGAGATTGATAAATTGCCATTCATTTACGTTGAAGTTTGTGCCATATTTATCGATGTCTCCATCATTATCAATGTCCCTGGTAAGCAACAGGGCATATTTTCTGAATTCATCCCAGGTTTTGGGAAAATAATCCGGATCCAGACCGGCTCTATAAAACTCGTCTTTATTATAAAAATAGGCTCTTACACTTTTATTGAAAGGGAAAGAATACAGGGTATCGTTAAATGTATTGGAGTCTCTAAATACTGGATACACGTCGTTGAGGTCGTCCTCATCAAAATCGTCATCTTCGGCAATCAATTCATCCAAAGATGCCAAAACACCGGATTCGATATATTTTGAGGCCCAGCTTTCGAACACCTGAGCTATATCAGGTTGTTTCTTTGCCTGAATAGATGCCATCAATTTCTGGGATAATGCCGTATAGCTGCTGATGGGATTCGCCACCACTTCGATATCCTCGTGTTCACGGTTAAATTCCATAATCATTTCGTTTAGAGTATCACCCAATGGACCGCTAAGACCGTGCCAAAAAGTTACCCTTGTTTTACCGGATGTAAGCGTTTTTCCACAAGCGCCCAAAAGTAGGCTGATTAAGATCACTAAGATCAGTAATCGACGCATATAGTCTCCCAATAATTGTAGTGCAGATATGACTTTCACACAGCACTTTACAGTGTAAGAGCAATTATTACAGCTCTTCAAAAGCAGTCAATCTTTTTTATGAACTGGGCAAAATGACCTTGCAACCAATGATAACATAATTGTATGGAGAGCATTTTTCTATCATCCGATTGTAGAGGCTATGGGTATCAGAAAGACCTTTACCATTCCCATCTTGAGTAGATCCAGACCGGACTCTGTAAGCTCTGCCAAAGCAAAATCCACCTCATCCTTCTCGGCTATGCCCAGGATCACACTGCCATATCCTTGTCTGATATCCGGAGAATCTTTGAATGAGGCAAATAATGGAATGTCGTAAAGCATTTTTTGCCCCAGAGTCTCTCCTGAAAGTACGATGGTGTCCTCAATTCCTGCTTCCGATAATGCCAATATCATGTCGTCCAGATATTTGTCGTTATAGAGATGTAAGATCATGTACATAAAGTTCTCCTGTGTTAATCCTTCACCCTTAATTCTCCAGCTTTGTTCAAGCCATACTTCACCAATACCGGACCTAAAAGCATGATCAAAAACGTGGACGCTGTCATCACGCTAATCACTTGGGTGGCTTCAGCCTTCAATCCCAAATTATTCAGAATACCGGCTGCTCCTAAGCTGAGACCTATGGCTACTCCTGCTTGCGATAGTAGAGTATAGCCCAGATACTTGCGGATTTTGCTTTCGCTTTTCGCCAGCTTCGCTCCCCAGAAAGCACCGGCAAACTTTCCGATGCTGCGAAACACAATGTATGCCACAATCAGCAATGCATAGGAAGCAATGATCTTAAAATCAAGACGTGATCCCAGCAACACAAAGAACATTAGGTATACCGGAGGTGACCACTGGGTAAGTGAATGAGCAAATTTCTGGGTGATAATGCCATTTTGATTTGTCATTACTATTGCAGCGCTCATAGTTAATAAAATCGGCGAAAGACCCAAATATTCCGCAAGAGAACACATGATAAACAGCGAGCCCAGAGAGTAGATGAGAAACAGCGACTGTTCGTGAATGTATCTACCCAAAAGTACCAATAAGTATCCTGTTGCCGCCCCGAGACCTATCTCAACTACGATATCGAAGGATGCACCCAGAAGAGCATGTGATATGCTTAGATTCTTCGCTCCCAAAAGTATTCCCGCCAAGGGAATTCCCAATGAATATATCACCAAAGCATATATATCGTCCAGACCCATCACGGCAAAAAGAGTGGAAGTAAGCTCTCCCCTGGCCTGATACTGCCTGATTACGTCGATAGTTCCTGCAGGAGCAGTAGCGCTGGCCAATGCTCCATAGATGATGCCCATGGGAATGCTCTTCAAGACTATTGCGGTAGCGATAGCTGTAACCACAAAGGCTAGGCTAGCCTCCATCAGAACAATAATGATTATCTTCTTCCCCATTCTCCGTAGTTCTTTAAAGCGCAATTCAGTACCGATATTAAAGCCTATTAAAGCCAGTGTGATGAGGTTAATGAAACCCATAGCATCGATCTGAGCAGAACTCACGTAGGCGATAATTGCCGGACCAAAGATGGCTCCAGTGATGATGTAGCCTATTATGATGGGAACTTTAATATAATTCGCAGCTCTTCCGGTAAGTAAGGAGAACAGCATGCAAATGCCCATAAATGAAAGAATATGGACATCTTGCATTACTTGCTTTCCACCATTATCCTGTACAATTCATCCGCATCGTTGCTTTGTTTCAATCTTTCCAGCAGTTGCTCGTTTCTCATGCGTAACATCAATCTTGATAGAAGTTTGATGTATTCCTTATCTTGATGCTCGTTTGCCACGATCATAAAGACAAGATATACTGGTTTTTGATCTACCGAATCGAAATCCATGCCCTCTTCTATCTTAGCAAAAGCAATCACAAAATCCTCCACGCCTGCGCATCGTGCATGAGGGATGGCAACGTGATTTCCGATGCCAGTACTCATCACTTTTTCTCTGGCAAAGATGGCTTTTCTTACTTCCACAGGATCATTTACCAAGGGATCCTGGACTACCAGATCTACAAGCATTTCCAGAACATCTTGCTTTTTCCCGGTCTGAATACATAAAACACGTTTGCGACTGAGAAATGAACATATCTCAAGGCTCTCTTCCATTTTCTCCTCATCAATTATTGAATTTGCTTACCAAAGTATATCATTGCTGGATTTGTCAAGACAGAATCCGGAGGTATTATCTTCACGATATAGTTTAAGCACATTAAATTGAATGTTTCCGGCTAAAAGATTGTCTGTATAATTGCACTAGCCCTATTGAATATCCCGACATGAACCAGATATAGTCCCGTAATAAAGCAGTGATCACTCGATGATAACCCGATTATATCCCGATGGATACTCGCCAGTATATTGGGGATAATAAATGTAAAAGTGATGGAGAGATATGCTTTGGATGAAGGGAAAGAATATATTATTTTCGCGAGAAATGGAAAATGTCACCATCGTAGCCGATTGAGAACATTGTATTCAATACATTTCTTTTGTTTAAAGCTACAAAAAAGCGCATCGGAAGGCGATATGGACGTATTCCAAGCCCGGCATAATAACAGGATTGATCGCTAAACACATCGGCTACAAACTCTCCATCGCTATAGCTCAAGCCCTGCAATCCTGCCTTCAGGAACACATCTTTCCAAGGCTCAGACACAAAACCCAGTTGCATTATCCGAAAATGAGGAGCACTGATCTCGTAACGTGAATAACCCTTGAATTCATCTATTCCTCCGAGGGTAAAGAAGTCAAAGCGCTGAGAAGCTTGAGAATCGAAATAGGTACCGACACTCAAACCGACATCCGCGGACAGGTTGTGGGTAATAGGGATGTATGCTTCTGCCTTTCCTCGAAAACTACTATACAGATAATCCGAAAGTTCTTCTTCGCGGGCAAAGTTGAACTTGCCTTTCATCATTACTCCTTGCATGGGGAACAAATAATCATCCAGGCTTTCATAGTACGCTTTGACTCCAAATCCTGCTACAGAATAATATCTGGATGGCATATCCGTTTCGGATATCCCCCGATACAAGCTGGTATTGCTGTAGTACAGGAATCCTTCTCCGATGATATTGTGAATGCTAAAGATGCCCAAACCAGCCGTAGCGCCCCATTCCAGGGATTTTGAGCTGTTTACCTGATAATGATCTTCATTATAGGCATACAGGGTTTTTTCGTTGATATAGGAAAACAGCCGATAGTATATCCCCCATAGATCCCCGAAGTTCTTTACATAGTCAATATTGAGTTCGTTTTTCCCGCCTAAAACTGCTTGTGCTAACAGCCTGCTATTCTTCAACAGTTTGTTATTAATATTCAGTACCACACCTGCAGTCAGTTTTTCTTCATTGTTATATGCTGTGTTCAAGGTCAAAGACTTGGCTTGTTTCTCATTTACAATTATCCTCAGGATGTAGCCGCCCTTATCGTCCGGGATCAATTCTGGATACAGGACATTAAAGTACTGGGAATTTAAAGCTCTACGAGCTGCTGTTGATATCTCCTCAGCGTTGTATCTTCCAGGGATTTTGATTCCCAGATACTCTCGAATTTTTGCCAGGCTGATACGCTCATTACCGCTTCCTTCCAGCTTGTTAACTTGGAAAATTGGCTCTTCATGCTGATTATAGTGTGGAATGGACCTGGGTTCAATGTTATTACTCTGAATGAACAAGCGAATCTGATCGATATTCTTGCGAGCATAGTCCTCACCAATCGCAATGATTTGATCTACATGTTTGAAATCCTGGGAAGAGTAAGGACTAAGCTCCGGTTCCAGCAGCAAATCGCATTGATCCAGATTCTTTTGCAGATTTCTACTGATGCCAATATTGATGGTCTGATCCAGGATATCGATGATGCTTTCCAGGTTCTCTTCTTCCCGCAAGGAGGAATTAACCTTGATAGCTAACACGAGACCAGCACCCATTTGCTTCACCTCGGCTATGGGCAGGTTCTGAGATATTCCGCCATCTATGTACAAGCTTTCCCCTACTTTGAACGGCAGGATCAAACTTGGTACGGATAAACTGGCGCGTACTGCCTGCCATAAGGAACCGTTTACAAACTCTTTACCTGTGCCTTTTTGTAGATCTGTGGCAATACAACTGAAAGGGATATCAAGCTTATTGAAGTCTCTGATCCCGGATGCAGGAGCATATAGTTCAAACAGTTCCAGGTTCAAATTGTTTGCTTTATACAAACTTGTAGGCAGTTTTGGATTCCATTTCTCGTCCAGCTCCAGTATGGTGTTTCCATAGGGCGCCCAGCGTTTTTGCCCAACATAAAGGTCTCGCCGGGGAACATTGTCTTGCAACAAACGATACCAATCGATATTGATAGCTAGACTTTCGATTTGGCTGGCATTATAACCCATTGCATAAAAAGCACCAATTACTGCCCCGATGCTGGTTCCGGAGATGTAATCCGGTTTCAGACCCTCTTCTTCCAAAACCTTCAAAACTCCGATGTGAGCAAAGCCACGGGCTCCACCACCAGAAAGGGCATAACCGATCCCGGTGGCGAAGACCGTGTTGCAGAAAGTGCAAATTATGAAGATTAGTAGCTTTCGCTTCATGTCATAAGTAGCTATAATCCGCTTTGAGTATTCTCGGTAGCGACATCCTCCACAACCGGATCAGTTTGAGTATTCTCTACATCTTCGAATACATATACCAGTTGTCCAAATATTGCATTGGACTCAATATGGATCGGAGTTGCTTTCTCATTTCCTCTTCGGTACCTACCTCCACCAAATCCATAATGACTTTTCTCCGGCATCACCGTGGATCCAAACACGCTGGTAGGCTCAATATCATAATTGAGATGCGCCGGTAGTATTACAGTGGCAGAGCCAAAAACAACCGTGATTTCCAATGACGGAGTGTTCTCTGTGATGTCTCGCAGATCGATGGTTCCAGAAGAGAAAATAATGTTGTATTCTCCACTGCGATTGCTATGATAATAGCTTCCCTTGGTAGGACCAGGCTTATGATATGTCTTACTGGATGTACCAATAAGTAGTTTCAAGCCAAACATGATAATTATTACAGCTATAAAGATCTTTGCCAGTGGCATATTGATATTGAAGGTCTTCAAGATCAATGAGGCTCCCCACAGTATCAGGAGAATCCCCCAAAAGATGTTTCCAAAGAAGAAATTCATTCTCATTTCCTCCTCCACTTTTCTCTAGATTTTTAACCCATTTTCGTATGCTTCTCTCATCGATAAAACACACATTTTAATATCATCGTTTATGATAAACGCTTCGCTGGATGTTACTTCGCCCAAGCTCATACAGTGAATTCCATGCTTTTGGGATATACGATGTAGATCGTGTTCATATTTATCATCCAAAGATACGATAATGTTCGCTCCAGATTCTCCAAAGTATGCGGTAATAGGAGATTGGGACAAAGTAAATGAAGCTTTTATGCCAAAAGATTTTTCGGGATGAAAGCAGCTTTCTGCTAGGGCTATGGCCAATCCGCCGTCACTAAGGTCATGAGCGCTGTGGAGCATCTCAAGATCAATGAGTTCCAAAACACATTCCTGAAGGCGTTTCTCCTCATTGAGATCAATCGGTGCGATCCTTCCGCAAACCTTGTTATGCACTACTTTCAGATATTCACTTCCCGCCAGTCTCTTTTCTACATTACCCAAGAGGAATATCTTGTCTCCGGCTTGCTTAAAATGTTGGGTTATAGCTTTTTTGAAATCTTTCATCAAACCCAGCATGCCAATCACAGGCGTAGGATAAATGGCAGCATTGGGATTTTCGTTGTAAAAGCTCACATTCCCGCCGGTAACAGGTGTATCGAAGGCCACGCAGGCATCTTTCATACCACGAATACATTCACTGAAGCTATAATACACTTCTGGTTTGTAGGGATTCCCGAAATTCAAACAGTTCGTAATAGCAATAGGTTTCGCTCCACTGCAAGCTACATTTCTGGCCGATTCTGCGACCGCTGCCTTGGTGCCTTCATAAGGATTCAAATAGCAATATCTTCCATTACAATCCGTAGCAGCGGCGATGGCTTTGTCAGTATCCCTGATGCGGATAACCGCAGCATCGCTTCCCGGTTCCACACTGGTTCCGATTCCCACCATGTGATCATATTGCCTGAAGATATTGTGTTTGGAAGCTATATTGGGACTGCTCAGCAAATCCATCAACACCTGGGTTGGCGATATGGGGCATTCCAGATTCTCAGTATCTTGATTTTGAACATCATCCAGATATTCCGGACGTTTCGTTTCGCGTTTGTAAACCGGAGCTTTCCCACCCAATATAAGGTATTCAGCAGGAATTTCCGCTTCGATCATGTCCCCAGATTTAACGCGCAGAATCTTGTCCTCGGTAATGCTTCCGATCTGAACTGCATCAAGATCCCACTTGCCAAATATCTCCAATACCCGGTCAATGTTCTGAGGTTCCACAATCACCAGCATGCGTTCCTGGGATTCAGAAAGCATTATCTCGTATGTGCTCATGCCGCTCTCCCGCTGAGGAACTTTGTTTACATCGATCTCAATTCCTACTCCGCCTTTACCGGACATTTCGCTGCTGGAACAAGTGAGTCCAGCAGCGCCCATGTCTTGAATACCTACCACCAGTCCTGCTTTGATAATCTCCAAAGTGGCTTCAAGAAGTAGTTTTTCATAGAAAGGATCGCCCACCTGTACCGCAGTTCTCTTTTCTTCTGATTCTTCGGATAGCTCTATGGAGGCAAACGTGGCGCCGTGAATGCCGTCTCTGCCGGTTTTTGCCCCTACTATTATCACAGCATTTCCGGGTCCAGTAGCGGCAGATTTGGCCAGATCTTTGTGTTCCAATAGCCCTATTGCCATGGCATTCACCAAGGGATTTCCTTCGTAAGATTCTTCAAAATAGACCTCTCCGCCAACCGTTGGAACTCCAAAGCAATTACCATAATCAGCTATCCCGTGCACTACTTCTACAAGCAGATGTTTCACATTGGGATTGTCGGGATTGCCAAAACGCAGGGAGTTTAAAGCCGCAATGGGTCTGGCGCCCATGGTGAAAATGTCTCTCAGGATGCCGCCTACTCCTGTGGCAGCACCATGATAAGGCTCCAAAGCCGAAGGATGGTTGTGGCTCTCGATTTTGAAGCTAATGGCGAGACCGTCTCCAATATCTACTACTCCGGCATTTTCCTCACCGGCTTTGGCAAGCATCATGCTGCCTTCTTTGGGTAAGGTTTTAAGCTGTAATATGGAGTTCTTGTAGCTGGCATGTTCACTCCACATCACGCTGAAGATGCCCAATTCTACGATGTTTGGTTCTCTGCCCAGAATCTCTTTTATATAAAGGTATTCTTCCGGGGATATGCCGTGCTCGGCGATTATCTGATCGGTAATCTGGATCATTGTTTATCCTTGTTTAGTATAATATCATTGTTTTTGATACGTTGCACTAGTATCTTCAGACGTTCCTCAATAGTCTGGTAGGTTTTGCGGTAGAAATCGATCTCACTGCCATAAGGATCAGTGATATCTCCTTCGAAACCGGTTATCTCATTTAACGTAAGAACTTTATGTGCGGCTTCGGGATGTGCTTGACGAATGAGATCCCGTTGCCGTTCTTCCATGGTCAGGATTATCCAGGAAGCAGCCACCATCTGAGGGCTGATCATTTTTGATACATGCTCTTGAGCTTCCAGAATACCCTGCTCTATAAGTAACTGCATTGAAGACATCGAAATCATGTGCCCGCCCTCCAAGAGCCCACAACTGTCCGTAGTCAAACGCATCCCATGTTCTTTTATCATGCGGGCAAAGAGCTTTTCCGCTATGGGGCTTCTACAGATATTGGCGGTACACACAAACATAACCAGGGGCATACTGAATGAATTCTTAACCTCGTAGAAAGGCACCGAACCCTCGCGAAGGCATTTTATATCCTCTTTCCCGATTTCATTACTTCCGATGTATTCAACCAAAGTGGACTCAGCAGGATTATCCTGAATGGCCTTGGGGTGTGGAATTAGAGCAAAATCGAACCAGGAACCGAATACTGTCTCCAATCGCTGTAAATCGTTTTCTGCCGGGAGATTGGATAAGTTCACACTCGTAGATACCATCGGTTCACCGAGTAAGTCGATAAAATACCGTAATAAAGGGGCTGTAGGAACTCTGAAAGCTACTTTATTATCCACAGCGATATGATCGAAACGTGAATCCTTCATTTCAAAAGAGATACTGAGGTTACCGGGATAATATTGCTGCATTAAAGAAAATAAGCGTTTGGGAACTGGGATATTCTGATGTGAAAACCAGGATATATCTGGGATCAGGGCGATCATACCAGCTTTACTGCGTTGCTTCAAGCGGTTAATCCGCTCAATGGTGGAATGTGCAGATAAGCGAGCTCCAATTCCCCACATGCTGCCAGTGTAATGCAAGATGCTTGATTCCGGAAGAGGATCCTTTATCAATAGCTTTTGTAGCTTTTTTCCCGAGGGATTTTTGACTTTATACATCTGCTTATCCTTTCTACTGGCAGTAAAATATCAGTTTTGGCACAGAGGATGTTTACCTGTTATTGAAAGTATGGGATCGGATTTACCGCCACACCTTTCTTGCGTAGTTCAAAATGTAATGAGGCTTGGCTGGCAGAACCTGTCATCCCACTGCGGGCGATGGTTTGGCCACGTTTCACTTTAGCGTCTTTTTGCACTAAAAGATCGCTGTTGTATGCGTATAGGCTGAAATAGCCGTTCAGATGATCGATGATAATGAGCTTCCCCTGTCCGCCGTATCTGCCCGAGAAGACTACATCCCCGTCATCGACAGCTACGACATTGGTACCCTCTGGCACAGCTATGTCGATTCCATTGCTTACGATGCTGGTATTGTAGTTTCTGGTTTCTTCACCAAAGCTACGGATGATCTTGCCTCTCACTGGCCAGGCGATCTTGATCTGGGTAAATTCGTAACTGGGGGATTTATTGCCGCTGTCTTGCATCAGTTGAGCTATCAAGCTTTCAAGGGCAGCAGCATCTCGTTTCAGATTGGCAATTTTATTTTGTAAATCCTGTTCTTCCTTACTCAATTTTTTTATTTGTGTGTTCAAGTTGCTGATACTCTTGTTCAGCTTGCGGCTCTTCTGGCTCTCATTAAGCAGGTTCCGGTTTATTCTGGCTACTTCGCTGCTGTGGATATCCTGAGCTTGAAGTAATGACACTTTATATCCATTCAGAATATCTAATTCCCGCTTTTGATGCAATATCAGGCTTTGCAAATAGCGGTGATCCCGATGGGAGATCATGCGGGGAGAATAGCTGCGATCAACCCTCATCAGTATATTCAGTTCAGAGTTTTGGGCGTTCTGTAGTGTACCCAGTCGATCATTGGCATTGGCAATGCGTAACTCCAATTGAGACAGAGAATCCCTTACTACTCTTTCTGCACTCTTGTATCTGTTGATGTTTTGATCTGCAAGCTTTTTTAACGAAGAATTACGCTGTATTTCACTGCTGGTCTGCTTTCTCTTGTCAGCAGTCTGCTGTGCTTTGGCTTGTGTGCTTTCAAGCTGAGACTGCAAGCGTTGCAATTCACGCACCTTGTCATCCAAGTCATCCGCAAACAGCAAAGCTATACTAAGCATAAGTAATATAGATATCAGCTTATTAGGCATGTTCTTCTCCCGCACGTACTATTGAAATCAAATGTTTGGACACTGTAGTCTGTGTCAATACAAATCTTGGCTTCCACAAAGAGTTTGATGTGATGCTGTTATAGATTATTCAATACTATAACGCCGTCTATCATGGTAAAAAGAGATCGTGCTTCCAACCAGTATTCATCCGGAAGCTTTCGATAGTCTTCCAGCACAATGAGGTCTGCCAGATATCCAGAAGCAATCTTTCCTTTTATCGTGTCAGACTTTGAAGCAGCTGCAGCACCAATGGTATAGCCATCAATGGCTTGTTCCACACTTAGGCATTCTTTTGTGTTCAGAGCCTCTCTTTGGGGATCATTCAGATGCTTGCGTTTTATCGCACAGTAGATACCCATAAATGGATTGATAGTCTCAATCGGGCTGTCAGATCCGAAAGCGTATGGTATCCCAGCATTCAACATACTGCGGAATGCATAGGCTTCCTCTTTGATATGCTCCCAACTCTTGTGGATCATTGGGATATCGTTGGCGATGTGAACCGGCTGTAAACTGGCAAAAAGACCGGATTTCTTCAAGCTCGGAATATCACTCAAGCGAATAGATTGAACATGTTCTATGCGCTGGAATAAGTTCCGATACGAAGGATTCATCCCTAAGTGTAATGCTGCATCAATAATCTGACGCACACACCTATCTCCAATGGCATGAATAGTGCACGCCAAGCCTGCTTTGGCTGCTTTTTCCATCTGTCGGAAGAGATCGCTGTCTTCATAGCGTAGGATACCTCGGTTGGTCTTGTCATTGGGATATGGATCGAACATAGCTGCCGTGCGAGAACCCAGAGAGCCATCACCAAACAGTTTCAACCCGCCTATCTTGAAGAACTCATCTCCATCATAGCTTTTCTGTTCCTGCTCTATCACCATATCCAACTCACCGGATTGGAAATGCCAGCAAGTTCTGAAGAGAGCACCTTGAGCTAGAGCCTGCTGAAGCAACCTGGCACTCGCATGGCATTCCATGGAATGAAAACCAACCAGTCCGCACTCGTAGATACTTTGAATTGTATTGATAATGCTGTCCACCACAATCTGATCCGGTGGCGCTGTGATGAATGCATCAATCATCTCAGTAGCGGATTCAAACAATACTCCACTCAGAGAGCCGTCTGACCTTCGTTCAAACTTGCCCCCGGGTGGATCGGGAGTATTCGCATCCCATCCAGCTATCTTCAATGCCCTGCTATTAAGCAATTTGGCATGATAATCCTTACTGAACAAAGCAACAGGAACATCTGGAAACACTCTGTCCAATAAGTCCCGATTCAGCGCAATGGGATCACTTAAGATATTGCGATCCCAACCACCACCAAGAATCCATTCTGCGTTCCAACTGAGTGTATCACGGTAACGTCTCAGTTCGCTATCAATATCATCAATGCTCTTACAGCTCAATAGATTGACCAATAATCTAGATTTGGCATATTCCACAAAATGGGTGTGAGCATCTGTAAAAGCAGGTAACAGACATCTGCCATGCAAGTGAATCTCGATACTTTCTGTTCGAGCCAGATTCCTGCATTCAGAGAGCTTGCCAACATGTACGATCCTGTTCTCTACGATCAATACAGCTTCAATATTGGGCTGTCCGTATATGTATCCCCCATAAATGATGTATGTCACAATAGTATCCTTATTGCTCTTTCCAGAGTTTCTTTTTCTACAGCATAGTTCAACCTGATCCAATCCTTGGTCACAAAACCATACGCCTTGCCCGGAGAACTCAGCAGCCCTTTTTGCAACCAAGTCTCTACCTGTTTATCAGCCTCATCACAATGGATAAGGATGTAAGGCGTTGCAGTGGGGATATGCATCCTTTTATGGGATAGTGCATTTTTTACCAGAGCATGATTCTGGTTCATTCTGTCTCTTACGGATAAAGATATATGAGGGCAATCAAGAGCATATAGTGCCAGATATTGCGATAACCAGGCAGGACATGTAGAGATATATTGTTTCAGCTTGATAGCGCTCGTGATAAATGGCTTGGATGCGAATAACCATCCTATTCTCCATCCGCTCATCAAGTGGGATTTTGACACACCGCCAATGCGGATTAGTCGGTCAAACATGGAGTAATCGATCTTATCAGGCTGCTGTATATATATTTCACGATAGATTTCGTCCAAAATAAGAGTAATACCCAGATTGTTCAGAGTCTCATTTAATTGCTGCGCATCTCCCCTATTTAAGCAGTATCCGCTGGGATTGGATGGGCTGCTCATTAAAATGGCTTTTACTCCCTGAAGCTTCTTTTCCCACAAATCCCAATCAATCGAGCAAAGGTCTTGTTCAAAAGGCAGGCGGATGACTTCCGCACCTGCTAGTTTTGCCAGAACCGGATAAGCAGGATAATCAGGATCTGGAATGGCTATTCTATCTCCTGGATTCACAAGGGAATGGATAGTAGTGTATAAGGCTTCTTCAGCACCATTACAAACACAGATGTTTTCTCCCGATGCAGAGTAGTCCTGAGCTATCCTTTCCCGTAAAACATCCACTCCAGCATTGGGGCTATATCTCGGTTGCCCATTTTGCATCAATTCTATGGCTTTATCTGCCAAAACTTGGGGGAACTTGAAACCAAGCTCTCCCAAAGCGAGATTGATGGTATTTTGGGGGGCTCTTGCCATCAACTTTCGTAATAGCGAAAGCTCTATGGAAGCCAAACGCTCAGCTTCAGTCCAACGAATGTCTAAGTTCACGTTCCAATACTACCGCTGCGTCTGTTTTTTTATCCCGGTATTTTATAATGATAGGGCAATAAATATGGAAGGAGGGATTACTCTTCAAAGCTCTTGAACCAGGAACCAATACCGCATTGGGGGGAATGCTAAAGCTGCCGGATTCATCGCGTTGCAGAAAACTACCATTTATACTGTCAAATATAGGAGTGGAGGAGTTTATTACTGTTCCCGATGCAATCACGGCTCTTTTTCCTACGATTATTCCTTCGTAGATGCCGCTGTTTCCACCTATAAAAGCATCGTCTTCCACAATCACAGGTCTGGTTCCGATAGGTTCGAGAACTCCACCGATCATTGCTCCGGCAGAAAGATGCACTCTTTTTCCGATCTGAGCGCATGAACCTACCAGAGCGTGAGAGTCGATCATGGTACCGCTATCTACCCATGCACCGATATTGATATAACTGGGAGGCATAATGGTTACTCCGGGTGCGATGTATGCTCCGATGCGTACCGAGCTACCACCAGGGACAATGCGAACCTTATCGGCTAGACTAAAGAGTTTTTCCGGCATTGTATCCTTCTCAAAGAAGCTTTTCCCATTGTACGCGGTTATCTCCGTAAGCTGACCCATACGAAAGCCCAGAAGGATACCCATCTTCACCCATGCATTCACAATCCAGCCCTTTTCACTCTTTTCGCAGGAGCGAATCTCCCCGCTATTCAAAGCGCTCACAAAGCTGAGGAACAATTCTCGATCAGCTGGGGTGTAACTTCTACTGGAATTATTGTATAACGCTACGATTTGCTCTTTAATGTTCATAAGATTTCACTCACAGCTTTTTTCATTCTATCAAGTGCTTGGATGAGAATCTGCTTTGGTACGGCAAAGTTGAGCCGCATATAGCCGCTCCCCTCCTCTCCAAAAGCGATCCCCGGATTTAGCGCCAAGCGAGCTCTGTTCACAAAGAAATCCTGCAATTTGTAATCGTCTAAACCCAACTGTCGACAATCCAGCCAAGCCAAATATGTGCCTTCGCAATCCGCCATTGGGATTTGTGGTAGCTCTTTAGTAAAGTAGGTCTTCAGCAGATCACGATTTGCTGTTAAGTACTGCAACAATTCATCCAGCCAGTACTCTGCTTTTGTGTATGCAGCTGTAAAGGCTGCGATGCCAAAGCTGTTTCCCATAAAAGTGTGTAATGATTTGTTCATATCTGTCAGTGCCTTAGCAATGTCTCCTTTCTGGGCAAACATCACAGCAGTAGCCATACCTGCCAGATTGAAGCTCTTTGCCGGCGAAATACCAGTAATCACATTTTCTGCCCCCAAAGAAGCTATGGAAATGTGTTGGCAACCTGAGTAAACAATGTCAGCGTGTATCTCGTCACTGAAGATTAACACATCATGTTTTGTGCAGATGTCGTGCATCCTCTTCAATTCATGATGGCTAAACACTTTTCCGACAGGATTGTGGGGATTGCATAGAATGAACATTCTAGCCTGGTGGCATTTGGCTTCAAAATCCTCCCAATCCACCTCATAATGATTATCTACTTTTTTGAGAGGATTAGTTAGCAGAGTTCTTGAGTGTTCCACCACTGTGCTGTGAAACGGAGGATACACAGGGGTTTGAATAAGTATCTTATCCTGGGATCGGGTTAATGCCAATATCGCAATCGCAAGTGCCGTCATTAAACTTGGTACGGATATAGCTTGCTGATCTGTGGGATCCCAGTGAAAGTGCTTCAATATCCAGTTTTGGATGGATTGATGAAAAATCTCTTTGGGGAAGTTGTAGCCAAAGATGGGATGTTCCAACCTCTCCTGAAGAGCTTTTTGGATCTCATCCGCTACGGTAAAATCCATATCTGCTACCCACAAAGCAATGAGATCATCTCGACCATACATTGTTTTGAGCGCGTCATACTTGTAGCATCCACTTCCTTTGCGGTCAATTATCTTGTCGAATCTCATCATTCACACTCGCTTTCAAGTATTCCACTATAGACTTCATCTGATCAGGAACCTCCGCTTTTGGTGCCATATCCGCTATATTCAGGATAATCTCCAATGTATGAGGAAATGAAGCCTGAGTTGTGTATTTCTGCTGCTTACCGTGCAAATCCATGTATCTGACACCAAAATAGAAAGTAATCTTCTTATGCAACTCCAACCCCAGGATGTTGTCATAGGGTATTTCCAGTGGCTTTCTGGCGATGAATCCCAAACGTAAGTGATCTTTGTGGAAGGTCACGCTGTCCAAAGAACTAATCTTCTTAAGTACGGAATCCAATCCAACAAAAGTAATGGCTAATGGTAACATTTTAAAGAAGATAGGAGTACTGTTATTGACAAAGCGTATCATGAAGTATATGCTATATACCATAATTGAGAAGGACATAAGGATCATGAACCAGCGAATAACAGGTTTATAACGATAGCAGACGGGAAGCCTGTCTCTTACATATTCCAGCTTCAATTGCTTCGACATTGGTATTCCTTGTATAGCTTGCGTACGCTTTCCAGAATGATTTCCGAGGCCGGAACCATGTCTGAAAGGGCTATTTCAGTTCCTTCACCGTGGAAGTCACTTCCAGCAGTCATGAATAATCCATTCCTTTGCGCGATGTCGATATAGTTCTCAACTTGGAATTGATAATGATCCGGATGCCAGACCTCCAGCCCGTCGATTCCAAAGGCTATGAATTCGGATATATAGGCTTGATCCACCAGTTTCCCGGGATGCGCAATGACGGCAAAACCTCCTGCCTGATGTATCACCTTGATCACATTGGACACGCTAAGTTCTGGCTTTGGGACAAATGCAGGTTTGAAATTTCCGATATACTTATCGAAAGCCTCATTCTTGGTTTGCACGTATCCTTTCTGGATCAAAACCTGAGCGATGTGCGGACGCACGATCAACTCCCGGGCTCCTGCCATCGATGTCACTTCCTCGATTGTGATGTTCATACCCAATTCTGCTAGCAATGATATCATCTTGATGGCTCTGCTCCTTCGCCCTTCAAGATACATTGCGCTTAGTTCTTTGAGTCCCTGATTATCAAAATCGCATCCGTATGCCAGGATGTGAACGTCGTGTCCCTGATGCATGGAGCTGATCTCCATGCCAGGTAGAATGCGAAGGGGCGCTACCGAGACTGGAAGCCTGGTATATGCGTCTGCAGTATCGTGATCGGTGATGGAAATCAGATCAAGACCAATTCTTTTTGAGTGTCTGATGATCTGTTCCACCGTGAATGCTCCATCAGAAGCACGCGTATGCAGGTGCAGGTTGATGTGCCTGATGTCATTTATTTCTTTTATTATCATAAGCCATTTTATCTATTGACGAAAATGCATAGTCGTCAAAATCGTCAATGAAATTCTTTACAGGAGCCTGCAATGCAATATGACCCCATCAAGGACAAGCTTGCCACCTACGTGTCCATATTCCCTGTTTTGCGAAAGCTCTTTTATCATATCCTGGATCAATTGCTTTTACGTCAACGATATGTGAAGCGGGAGATCAAACGTTACTTCAGGGATGGCTTTTCTTTCTATGATGCTGGTGCAGGCTTTTGCCAATATAGCGATTTCGTACTAAAAGCATATCCGAAAGCTGAGGTTTTTGCTTGCGATATCAAAAGTGACTACATAGAAAGTTATGCTGCCATTGCCAGCGATCATTTCAGCTTCGATTGTGCAGATTTGCAGTGCTTCGTACCCCCAAAACACTACAATCTTGCTATAGCCATAGATATTCTGGAACACATAGAAGACGACATCTCGGTTCTGCAAAACCTGCATAGTGCACTTTTTAGCGACGGTATCCTCATTATATCCACTCCGAGCGACATGGATGAAGCTGCAGCCTTTGCTGCAGAGCATGTTCGCCCCGGATACCGCAAAGCAGATCTGGAGCAAAAGCTGATAGACACCGGCTTTGAGATCGTCTCTTCACGCTTCAGTTATGGTTTTTGGGGCGCAATATCCTGGAATCTGATGATTAAGACTCCCCTGTCGCTTTATGCCCGGCATAAACTGCTCTGTTTATTATGGCCATTGTATTATGCAGTTATTTTCCTGCCAGCTCAGCTTTTTATGCTGCTTGATATGCTGCAGGACAATCCCAGAGGAACCGGAATAATACTGGTGGCGCGCAAAAAGAATTGACAGAAATGCACTCTCCCGACTACTTGAAATAACTTCAATCCTCTGGAGGAAAGATGAATCTCAAACGATCTGCGAACAGAAAATACAAGAAAGAGATAATCTTGGAGAAAGCGATCGAAGTATTCGCAATGAAAGGTTCGCAACAAACCACTATCTCCGATATCGCTAAAGCAGCGAAGATCGCACAGGGCACTATCTATGTCTATTTCCCCTGCAAAGAAGCCCTGCTGAATGAGTGCATGCAAGAGATCATCGCCCCTGTATTGCAATCTATTATTGATTCCACAAAGGACATTCCGGACACCATGGACCGCCTCTATGAATTCTTCATTCTCCATATTCGCTTGGTTGAAGCAAAGCCTTTTATCGCCAGGTTTCTCACGATGGAAGCACGCCAAAATGAAGATTTCTATGTCTCATTTCCAGATTACAATCCCCTGAAGCGGTATGTGGACTATGTGGAGACCATCACAAAGCTGGCCATCAACGAAAAACGTATCCGATCCATAGACCCCAAAGCCTTTGCTATCCTTCTGGTTGGGGCTATGGACTTTTCAATGAGTGTGTGGTTGATGCAAAAGGAAAAAATGGACATAGAGAAAGTGGCGCAGAGCATACGCGACATCCTGAAATATGGTATCAATGAATAAAGCATGCTTTGCTTTTCTGTTCATTTTTATACTCGTTAGCTCCCTTCAGGCTGTCGTATCCCTTCCTTTTTATGCCAGATGGCAATCACTAAATAACATGTACTATGATGCGACACAGAATGGTAAGGAACTTAGCTGGGACGAGTTGTACCGTGCTGAGATTGGCGTCAAAGAACTTCGCTACGATCGGATGTGCCTGGATATGGAGCTCAACACCGAACATTTTTTTGACCAAAGCCACATCAAACTAAAGAACATCATTTTCAGCGCGGAGATCAATCCTCGCTGGACGGTAAAAGCAGGCAGCAGAGAGTTTGGATACGGTACAGCTTTTGGGATGGATAATTTGCCTCCCTTGATATATGGATATGATACCTACAATTTTCAAATGATGCGTATGAATTCTCTTGGAATCCACCATCATTGCGGCTCATCATCCATTCTCAGCCTCGATCTGGGCGGCAATACTCACAATCAAGCCAGTGGATTGTTTGCTTACCACTACCGTAAACCAAGCATGAATCTCGTGGTTTCGGAGGAAATCCGTAGTATGGACAACCATTGGCGTACTCCCGTGTCTATCTCTGCCATTTCTGCTCAAGCAAAGAATACTGCTCTGGAGATTAATTCCACTTGCGCGCTCTCAATTCTACCGGGATGGGATTCTACCAAAGCTCATCATGAGCTCTATTTACAAGCGGAAGCCAAGCACAGTATCAAGGAAGAAAGCTCTCTCCATCTGGGAGCAGCATACACAATGCGGGAATATGCACCTTATGAAAACTCCCGCTATCAAATCCGTCTGGAACACTCAATCACCGACAAGATTGATGTGCTTCCCATCTGCCAACTGAATGTAATGGACAATGAAGAACTGTGGCAATACCGGCTTCTAGGCAATTACGAAGTTCTACCCCAATCAATAATTGGTCTCTATTATGAATACAGCTATTTCTCAGATACGAAAGGTCGCCATAGCATCGGTCTGGCCCTGTCTTTTGGCCTTGATCTTTCTGATGCTGCCAGCGGGATGTAGATTAGTATCTCCTTCATCCATCGAAACTCCCATTGTGGTACTCACTTTCGACGACCAGCATTTATCCGTATATGAAAAAGCATTCCCACTCATGCGTGAATTTGGTTATCGGGGTACCAATTTTGTAAATAGCGCTTCAATTGGTAATCAGGGTCTGATGAACTGGGAACAGATCAGAGAAATGGAACTGGATCACCATTGGGAAACCGGCGGACATACTTTGCATCATGAACAATTGAACCAATTGGACTTGGATGAAGCAGAGCAGAACCTGAATCAAGATTATCAAAATCTCCGCCTTCATGGCTTGAGACCCAGGTCTTTTGCGCTACCTCGCGGACAATGTCCCGAACAGGTCTATCCCATCATCCTGGATCTATATCAAAACATCCGCGGCAGCAGTGACTTTGCCATGCACTCCCCCATCGACCGTAAAGCTTTGGGATATTTGGCTTTTCAAAGCGGTTGGACGGAGGAACCTGTAAAACATAGAATCCTGCGCGGCATCATGAACAATGAATCAATCATCATCATCGGTTTTCATCGCTTTGACGCTGATACCAACGACTACCAGGACTCCTGCTCTTCACCGGTATTTCGAAACATTCTAAGCTTTCTGCAAGCACAGAACCTCAAAGTA
This sequence comes from Candidatus Cloacimonadota bacterium, assembly GCA_028706475.1. Lineage (NCBI taxonomy): Bacteria > Pseudomonadati > Candidatus Cloacimonadota > Candidatus Cloacimonadota bacterium. The sequence continues at coordinate 20,427 of JAQWBI010000010.1, read as the reverse complement.
TTGCCCCTTCATGAAGCGGTAGAGGCAACATTGCGGAACTAAGCCAAAGATTCTCAACTCCCTTGTAATCATCCCATCTAGACCACTTTTCACTTGACGAAAATGACCTCTTCAAATCCATAGTATCATTAAATTCACATCCATAAAGGAGAGTCGATGAAACGTATAGCCTTTTGCCTGATCCTGCTCTGTATGTTTTTTGCCCTGTTTGCCGAAGAACCGATATATGGATCTCCCATCCGGTTCAGCCTGCTGGAAGGGCTCGATTACGATCTCAACCTTACCTTGGGTGCAAATGTAGGCCGCCTTTATGCCAATGTGAAATACAGTGTAAACAAACAAGATCTTCCCCAAACGGACTACTACAGCTTTTTCCTCAATAAAGAAGCACTATTGGAACACCTCCATATAAACGGAATGAATACTCAGTACTTTCTATGCTCAAATCTGCATCCCAAGCACTTCGTGCCCGAGTTGAAAAGGGATGATCTCATCCTTGCTGACAGTGATGTCTCATGCTATGCAATCGCAGCCGAAAGCTTGGAAAACTTGCCAGACACCTTAGAAATCTATCTTGAATACAGATTACCCCTGCCGGATTACTCAGTACTCGAAGACGGTAGAAAGGCAATCATGCTGGGAGACATCCCCTTCTTCTATCCCCGTAATCTGAATGCCAGTTCCGAAGTGAATATTCATGCTTTGAGTTCCATCTATCATAGCATGGATCGGATCATAAAAGAAGAAGACAGTGGTGGACTCAGAAGAATTGATACATTCTTCGTGGATATCCCCGATATCAAAATAAACCTCAATATATATATGCTAAATTAGCTCAGTTCGGTAGAGCAACTGATTCGTAATCAGTAGGTCGGGGGTTCGAATCCCCCATTTAGCTCCAGGGTTTACAGCCATTTGCCACAAATCTCACGGACGGTCTCACGGACAAAAAAAGTAAACAAATATTCCCGGTTATGCCCCGGGCATTTTGATCAACGCAGATGTATTATTTGAAGACAATATCTACGTCCTCGAACTCATTATACTTTTGAAGTTAGCTGAACCAATTGTTTTCCCTTGGCTTCATCCATACATGAAGCAGATATCATCGGGTCATCATCGAGTACTGACTGCTTGATAACACCTTGATTTCTGGTTGAACACTACTTGAGCCTGGCAGAAGAGTCTCTCAGGAGAATCGCATAAGGTTTTTTATGCCACATGACTGCAGAGGAAGTGCTCTGATATGGAGTTCCCTTTGATAATTTGTACATAATGCAATTGTAAAGAAATATATAGCTTACCTGATTGGAAGCCTATAAACCCAAATAATGCACGGAGTTCAAGACACCTATGCTATCTATCTTATGTTAATATAAGCTAAGGGGTGGCTTGGACTTCGGGCAATGCATAGAATCCACCCCAGTTATTGAAGTCCATGTGACCATATAACATATAGATATACAATAAGATACATGAGATCAAATGAACTCCATCGCATCATCCGAGATAAATGCAGCAATAAATTTATATGGAAAAATGGATAGGAGTTACTTATTGAGGTCTTCGATCTGTTCAATCAGCATGACGGCAGCGTTTTTCAGCTTCTCGAGATCTTCATCGTTTTCAATAACCATATCCACCATAGTTGCCTTCTGATAATCCGGCATTTGCTGTTCCAACCGCTTGATTTGATTCTCCCAACTATCGGGATTTCTTTGCTTTATGCGCTCGATGACCAGTTCCAAGGGACTTCTGACGAGTACGATGAAGTCAAATCGATCTTCCAGACTGGCTTCAAAGAGGAGCGGGATTTCAAAGAATCGGGCTTTTGCGGAAGGTTCCGAGAGTAATCTGTCCACTTCAGCTACTACCAAGGGGTGTAGAATGCTATTCAGATACGCCAGTTCTTGTGGTTGATTGAATACAATCTCGGCGATGCGTAAACGGTCGGGATTCTGACCCGAAAACACAGCATCTCCCCAGCGCTTTCTGAGAAAAGGAGACAATTCTGGCAACATCCGGTTAGCGATGAGATCTGCGTAATATACCTTGTATCCCAAAGCTTCCAAACAGGCACAAAAGCTGCTCTTGCCACTGCCGATATTGCCCGTGATACCGATGTTCATTATTCTATTTTCCGGCATCGCTGATGATCTGCATCAATTCTTCAAAGGCAATGTTCTGAGTGATTTGTCCGCCACGAGCAACTGAGACCTGCCCAGTTTGTTCCGATACAATGACGGCTATGGCGTCGGAAATCTCCGTGATCCCGATTCCCGCCAGATGGCGTGTGCCAAACTTACGGGAGTACTCGGAGTTTTTGGAGAGTGGTAATACTACTTTAGCTGCCATAATCCGGTTTCCCCTGATAATGATGGCTCCGTCGTGAAGAACAGTTTTGGTATTGAAAATGGTAAGTATCAGCCGCATGGAGATCAGTGAGTCGATCTGTTCACCAGCCTGGATATATTCATTCAGTTTGCGTTTGTTTTCCAGGACTATGAGAGCGCCAGTCTTTCGAAAGCTCATAGATGAAACCGCATCGATCAAAGGCGTATAGAGTGAGGACTTTTCTCCTCGAGTAAAGACGGACTTCAGTTCCTTGGCAAGATTTAGATTGGAAATGATGGTGCGTAGTTCAGGTTGAAAGAGGATTACTATAGCCATAATCCAATAGGTACGTATGCCGCTTAGCAAACCTGAAAGCACCTTCAATTCGAATAAGCTTGCTATAAAGTAGAGTACCAACAGGAAGAGCAAACCCCACAGTACCTGATAGCCACCGGACTTGCGTATGATGAGTAGCGATTGGTAGATTAAAAAGGCTATAATGAATATATCTACAATATCTTTGAAGCGTGGAATGAGAAATTCCATTATGTTTCTCCCATAACTGCAACTGCGGCAAGCACTTTGAGGAATTGTGCATGTTCATATACGTCGTGGACTCGGATGATCTGCGCTTTGCTGAGGCAAGCAAGCATTGTGGTTGTGAGTGTTCCACCGATGCGTCGATGAACTTCGGATCGAGTTATCTCATCGATAAAGCGTTTTCGCGAAGTGCCCAAGAGTAAGGGTATATTCAGATCATTGAAGCTGTCCAGAGATGATAACAGCTTCAGATTATGCTCCAAATTCTTTCCAAATCCGATGCCCGGATCCAGGATCAGACGCTGGGGATAGATTCCCATCATTATAGCATATTCACTGCGTTCTTTCAGAAAGTCGTGAACCTCTTTCACTACATCTTGATACTCAGGTTTATCTTGCATGTTTTCTGGCCTGCCCTGCATATGCATGAGAACCAAACGCGTATCTTTGGCTTCTGCTAATACCTGCACCATATCAGGATCATTACGTAAAGCGGAGACATCGTTGATGATGTCCGCACCCAATGCTATGGCTTTGCGTGCCACAGAAGCTTTTTGCGTATCGATGGATATCTGTATATGGGGAAAGCTTTGCTTCAACTTGGTCAATACAGGTTCAATCCTCCCCCATTCGAGTTCGGCAGAGACTTCCTTTGAACCTGGTCGTGTGGATTCAGCACCAATATCCAAAATTGTCGCTCCGGCAAAGATCAACTCTTGCGCGTAGCTTATTGCGGAGTCTGTGCTAAGGTATCTTCCACCATCTGAAAATGAATCTTCGGTAAGGTTGAGTATTCCCATGATACTGGGGATGCTAATAGATTTAAAGATATCTTTCAACATAGCAGCTACTTCAAGCGGAAATTGCACCGGATTTGATAGAGCTTACGGGGATTGTATGCACCAGTGAAGCCAAAACGCCAGCTTCGCATGGCTTCATACAAAGAGTACCAATGTTCCGCCTTGCGATAAGAAATGACTTTGATGCTGTTCATATCCACAGTTCCATCCCGGTTAATGCTAAATTCCACCACCACACTATCGTCCATCAATGGCGTGATAGAGGGGATTGTTTCCCTGATAAAAAAGACATCTGCCCCACCTTCAATCAGACTTGATGAATAGGCCAGGGATTCGCCATTACCAACCCGGCCGTCGTCCTTAAGAGCTGAGATGTTATCACGGCTGATTGTACTGGGATCTATGATTACATTTTGCTGTTCTGTGTTTTCCCAATGCGGATTCTCAATAAGAGGAGTAGTGGGCTCGACCTCCTCAGAAGCTGTTGGATCGGATGGTTTTGTGCTATCCTCGCCGAATTCTGCTTGGGGAAATGCTTTGCCTACCACACCAGGTTCCATCTCGGTGATCCACTCAAACTGATGCCATCTTTGCCGAGTATCAATGTTGATATACAGGAAGCCAAGTAATAGCAATAGAAGCAGATGAATGAATCCGGAGATAAGATATGGACTATAAGCTTTGCTGGATTTCACTGACCTTCCACCTCTGTGGCTACAAAGATTTTCTCGAATCCGGAGCTACGTATGGTATCCATCAGATTGATCAACTTTTGCAAAGGTAGATTTTCCTCTGCTGAGAGCCTTACAACCTGATCTGGGCTTTGATAGTCCTTTCTGAGGCGTTCATCTAACTGCTCGAAGGAGATGGCTTCATTGTTATAATAGACCCTGTCATCGGAAAAATAGGTTATGGATATGTTTTGCAGACTGTGCCGGCTCGCTGTTTTGGAGCCTGGCAGCTTTACCGGTAATCCGTTTTGGCTACTAAAATTTGAGGCAATCAAGAGAAAGATAATCAGGAGGAAGACAACGTCGGTCATCGATATCAGAACGGTGGAGCTAATCTTTTTCTTGGAGAGCTCTAATTTCACGATTGCTTCCTCATACGGATAGTGTATTCTACTCCACTTTCCTGCATCGTCTTTACGATGTTTTCCAGGTTTTGAACTATGTCATTGTAGAATATGATCGCGACAATGCCAACAATCAAACCGCCAATAGTGGTCAAAAGTGCTTCCCAGATACCACCGGCAAGTAAACTGATATCCACTCCCCCGCTGCTGTGAATCTGGATGCTCATGAAGACGCGAACCATGCCGATAACCGTACCCAGAAAACCTATAAGAGGGGCTATCGCTGCAAAGGTGCTAAGCCATCCCATACCTTTTTCCAGTTTATGCAGCTCACTCTGAGCAGCGGTCTCCATGCTCTGGGTTATCAATTCACTATCATCAGTTTTGGCATTGATAAGCTTATCCAGCATTACTGCCATGGGGCTATCGGAATCAACTTCGGAGAGGGCCTTCCTGAGCGAAGAGGGATCATTATATGGTTCCAGGTGCTTCAATAGCTTTTTATTGCTCTTCAGCACTCTGAAGATCTGGCGATACTTCTCGATTACGATGGCGATCACTGCAATTGACAAGAGAAGTAGCACATACATCAAGATGCCACCGCGAAGCATAAGAGAAAGAACAGTCATAATACCTCATAGTTCATTCTAATAAAGATGCCCTTCTTCGTGCTACTCAATTGTGCAGGTTTTTAGTCCCACAAAATAAGCATCAGCTAAAAGAAGGGCTCCCGCTATTGTTTTCTATATCTTTTTTATCCGTGGTTCTTCATGAAGTCTTTCATGAACTCTGCCAGAACGTAAGTTGCGTTCAGAGGGAGTGAATTGTAGGTGCTGGCACGGCAGCCGCCTACGTCGCGATGTCCTTTCAGACCGATCATTCCGGCTTTCTTGGCTTCGCTTACAAAGAGAGCTTCAAGTTCCTCGGTACCCAGATTGAAGGTAATATTCATCAATGAACGGTCTTCTTTCACTGCAGCCCCTTTGTAGAAGCCGTTGGAAGCATCGATCACATCATAGATGTATTTAGCTTTAGCTTGATTGTTCTGGGCAACCTTGGTGAGTCCGCCCATATCTTCAATCCATTTCAGCACCAGACCAATCATGTAGATAGTGAAGCAGGGAGGAGTATTGTACATGGAACCTTTGCTGGCGTGGACATTGTAGTCCAACATGGAGGGCAGGTCTTTCTGGGCAGTGACAAGGTAGTCTTTTTTAATGATCACAACCACGCATCCGGCGGGACCAACGTTCTTCTGAGCACCGGCATAGATCATGGAATACTTTTTCACATCGATGGGTTTGCTCATGAAGTTCGAGCTCATATCGGCAATCAAAGGAACACCGGAGACAACATCCGGATCATGATGCCATTCGGTACCATAGATGGTGTTGTTTGTAGTGATATGCAAGTAAGCTGGATTTTCCGATAGTTCATAGCTTTTGGGAATATAGCTAAATTTCTTGTCTTCCGAACTGGCTGCCACATGATGAGCTTTGCCTATCTTTTTTGCTTCAGAGATGGCCTTCTTGCTCCATACACCGGTATTGATGTAGTTTCCTACCTTACCTTCCGGAATGAAGTTCATCGGCACCATCAAGAACTGCATGCTGGCGCCGCCTTGCAGGAAAAGGACATCATAATCATCACCAAGACCGTAAATGCGTTTTACGGCTGCGTGAGTTTCGTCGATAATAGCTTGGAATTCTTTGCTGCGATGGCTCATCTCCATCACGGAAAGGCCCATGCCTTTATAATTGAATAGGTCTGCCTGAGCTTCACGAAGAACTTCTTCGGGGAGCACTGCGGGTCCCGCGTTGAAATTGTGTACGCGTTCCATTTGGATCCTCCTGGATGTATTTTTTGTACTTTGGTGCAAGGATTTCAGATGCTATTCTTTCAGGCAAGCTATTTTTTTACTCATGAGAATTTTGTTGACGTATAATGGGTCTTGCCAAGTGTGACTCAAAGGAATAATCCAATGATAGATAAGATATTAAAGAATTATAAGGTTATCCTGGCATCTGCCTCTCCTCGACGCAAAGAAATTTTTGCGCTCTTGGGAATTGAGTGCAAAATACGCATAAGCGACATCGATGAGCCAATCTCGGGAGAAGATCCCGCCCTACAAGCGATGATGCATGCAAAGAATAAGTGTAGCGCTATTCTAGCCAGTGCCGGTAGTCAGGACTTGGTGGTTGCCGCTGATACTATCGTAGTATTGGAAAACCATATCTTGGGTAAACCTGTTGATGCTTTGGAAGCGCGCAGTTACTTAAAATCTCTAAGCGGAAAAGGCCATATGGTGATAACAGGCATCTGCATTGGTAGCCTAGAGTATCAAAGGTTCGCTTATGAAAGCACTAAAGTATTCTTTGCGCCTTTGAATGACAACGAAATTGAAGACTATATACTTACCCAAGAACCCATGGACAAAGCCGGAGCTTATGGTATTCAGGGTTTTGGCAGTCAATTTATTACTCGTATCGAAGGCTGTTACTTCAACGTGATGGGCTTCCCAGTACGCAGGTTTTACGAAACCATCAGCAATATGAAACTGGAAGGCAAACTGTGAACTACTTTTATAATGGTCATTTTTGGATAGGCAATGCATTCGATGAGGATGTGCGGGGAATCCTTTGTGAAAAAGGGAAGATTAAGGATATCGTGTATCAAGATTGTGATCTTGATAACAACCTCTTTGGCATAGATTTACATGGCGCTTATGTATTTCCGGGATTCATAGATACTCATACTCATAGCTTTGAAGGCGGCTTGTATTCCCTGATGATAGACCTTTCTTCAGCTCGAAATCTGGAGGATGTATTTACGATGATCGCCGAGGGCAGCGTTGACAAGGGTAATTGTGTGTTCGCCTGGAACTTCGATGAGAGGAAAATCACTGAAGGCCGCTTCCCAACCAAAGCAGAACTGGATAAAGTAGTGCCGGACAAGAACCTGGTTTTAAGAAGAATCGACGGACATTGCTGCATAATAAATACCTTTGCCTTCAACAATATTACCCGCACAATCCGGAAAGCCTTTTGTGAAGACGATATACTGAAAGGTGTAGAGAACGACAAAGCAGTGCATTGGTTTCACAGCAATTTGGATAATGAGCTCATCCTAAGGTCATATCAATCAGCTTCTCAGATTGCTTTGAAGGGAGGCTTTGGAACCGTTCACACTATGGTAGGTGATGCCGATATGTCCATGGGGCATTACGATCTCTTAGAAAAGCATCTGTTTGAGCTTGCCGTGGATTATGTCCTGTACCCCCAATCTTTCAATATTGAAGCCGCATTGGATATGGGCGCAACCAGAATCGGGGGATGTATCCTTGCCGACGGCTCAATTGGCAGCCTCACTGCAGCATTCTTCCAGCCTTATCAAGGACGGCCAATTTTTGGTACTCTGTACCAAAGCGATCAGTTTTGGTACGACTTCATCAGTAAAGCTCATAATCACAATCTTCAAGTGGGAGTTCATTGCATCGGAGATCGCGCTATCAGCCAGATAAATAACGTGTATCTCAAACTGGCGCAAGAGGATTACAGGGATCTGCGGCATCAATTGATCCACTGTGAAGTAACGGACAACGATTTACTGAGCCAAATCCAGGATTCTACAGCGATTCCAGTAATGCAGCCTGCGTTTGATATGCTTTGGGGTGGAGACAAGGGATTCTATGCACAAATGTTGGGTCCGGAACGTTCCCGAAGCATGAATCGGTTTAAGAGTATGATGAACCTCGGCATCTCAATCACCGGCTCTTCGGATTGGTATATCACGGAGTTGGACATCCGAAAGTCTCTTTATGCCGCCATGAATCACCACAATCCCCATGAGCGGCTGAGCCTTGCCGAAGCAGTGCAAATCTACTCCAGCAATGCAGCTCGCTTGTCTCATGATGAACATCGTTGGGGAGAGATAAAAAAAGGCATGGATGCGGATTTTACCATGTTAAATTATATACCTTCAGCGAAAGAACCAGATTTGGCACAAAAAGTAGTAATGGTGGTCAAAAAAGAACAAGTTCTATATGAAAATATGTCAGATTGATCAGTCAGAAATCGAAAGCATGGTATCTGAAGAGCTTCGTCTGCATCCGTTTCTGGAACCTGTTGATCTGTATAAACTGCTTTATCAGGCCCTATACGGCCCTTTTCATATAGTGCGGGATTTCAAACAACTCTGTCTGGGGATAAGCGCAGAAATCTGGCGGATCACAGAACCATATCTTCCTCACTATCAGGATATTGGCCCTGGTTATACCAGGATCAGCCTGAGTTCTATCAAGCATGATGGTAGCGTTGATAGACTCAATGAAAGAATTGAAAGCTTGAGTAATTGGATTCTTGCTTCTTGTATGCTATGCGAAGATGTGAGACAAGACTTCCGTGAACGCTGGCGGAACAACAGACACCTTTTGAGTAATGCGCTGCCTGCAAGTCCTGAAGCCTGGCAATTGGCCGATTCCTTGGCAGAGAGAGGTGAACTGCCCTCTCATTCCAAGCTGTTCCATCAACATTACGAACCCCATTACCGTTTAGTTGATATGAGTTTGAAGCAATATCGAGAAGATTTTTTGGAGCTAAATACATGAAAACCATTCGAGTTCGTTTTGCCCCCAGCCCAACTGGCTATCTGCATATTGGCGGATTGAGAACCGCACTGTACGACTACCTTTTTGCCCGCAAGACTGGAGGTAAATGCATCCTCCGCATTGAAGATACGGACCAAAGCCGCGAAGTAAGCGGAGCAGCAGAAATGCTAATCAACACACTCCATGAACTGGGCATCGATTTTGATGAAAGCCCGGTACAAGGCGGCGAGTTCGGCCCCTACATACAATCAGAAAGATTGGAACTGTATCGCAAACATGCTGATGAACTGGTAAGAAGCAATCATGCTTACCATTGCTTTTGTAGTCCTGATACATTGCAGAAGATGAGGGAGGATCAGCAGGCTCGAGGAGAATTTGTGAAGTATGACCGCAGATGCCTGGAGCTCAGTAAGGAAGAAGTACAGGCCAAACTCTCAGCCGGAGAATCCAGCGTGATACGCTTAAAAATGCCTGACAACCGTAGATTTGGTTTTGATGACGTAATTCGTGGTCATGTGGAAATGGATGCCTCGCAAAGCGATGATCAAGTGTTGATCAAATCAGACGGATTTCCAACCTATCATTTGGCAGCAACAGTGGACGATCACTATATGCAAATCTCGCATGTCATTCGTGGTGAAGAGTGGCTATCCTCCACTCCAAAGCATATCTGGCTGTATGAATGTCTAGGATGGGATGCACCTCAATGGGTACATCTGCCCCTGATCCTGAACACGGATAGAAGCAAATTGAGCAAGCGTATGAACGATGTATCCGTTGATAGCTATCTACAGAAAGGCTACTTGAAAGAAGCATTATTAAACTTTGTAGCTCTCTTGGGGTGGCATTCTGTTGACGATCGTGAGCTATACACATTGGATGAACTATGTGAAGCTTTTGACTTGGAGAGAGTGAATAAAGCAGGAGCCATCTTTGACCTATCCAAGCTGGATTGGATGAATGGCCAATATCTGCGCAGTCTGCCTTTGGAGACAGTTGCCGAACGCGCTCTACCATGGTTCGACGCATTGGATATCAAAGATATCGATACATACCATAGAATTATCTCAGCTGCGCGGGAAAGATGTACTTTGCTGCCTGAGTTGGCAGAGTATTCCAAGATGTTCCTCTCCCCCACACCCATATGTGAGAAAGACCTTGAGTTTATCCGCTGTGAAAGCTCGCAAAAAGTACTGAGATGGTATGTGGAAGCATTGGTTGCCACTACGGAATCCGAAGAAGCAATTTCAGAGCTAGCGAATCGCGGGATAGCAGAACTGGGTATCAAAGGAAAGAACTTTTATCTGCCTCTCAGACTGGCATTGATTGGTCAGCAACACGGACCGGACATGTTCACAACAGTATCGATCCTGGGAAAGGATGAAGCTGTTAAAAGACTCAGTGCTTTCCTGCTCGATTGATCGCCCGTAGTTCCATCTATTAGAATATCAGTACATTCACTGAACGAACAGCTTCTAATGCTTTAGTGGCATGGTTACAAATACAGTAGTTCCTTCATTCTCCTTGCTTCTGATCCAGATCTTGCCTTTATGCAGTTCAGCTATACGTTTTGAGGTAGATAGTCCCAATCCCAGCCCGCTGGAACGATACTCCACAGTACCAGATTTGTGAGCATAGATTTCATTGAGTTCATAGAACTTGCGGAAAACATTCTTCAATTGATACTCTGGAATGCCGATACCGTTGTCTTGAACATAGATCACCATGCTATCCTTACCTTCCAGTTTTTCCTGTTGAAATGCTGCTTTACGCGCTCCAATCACCACTGTGCCAAAATCATTGGTAAATCGAATCGCGTTCAAAACCAGATTATAGATCATCAGATGCAGTGCTTCCCAGTTCACCATTATCGGAGGAAGGTCTTTTTCTATCTCCAAGCGGATGAACATCTTCCGTTTCCGTGATAGTATTTCCACTTCTTGCTGAATCAGTTCCAGGATTTCCGAGATATCAACAGCAGCCATACTAAGACTCTTTTTCAGATTGTAATTGTTCATGGTGTTGATATCTCCGGTGGTCATGATCAGTTTTTTTACGGAATTCTCGATCTTGTTCAAGATGTCCTTACGTTCATCTTCATCCACGTATAAATTGCGTTTCAGGCGCGACACATAGCTCTGTAAAGTAGTCAATGGAGTATTGAGTTCGTGCGAGACTATCGCCATAAACTCATCCTTAAGCATCTCAAAGGAGTTTAACTCCGTGCTTTTTTGCAGAATGCTTTCGTATAGCATCGCGTTTTTAATGGCAATGGAAATCTGTTCTATAAATAGTGTAATGATCTCTTGTTTAAGATACATACCCCTGCTATTGTCATCCATATTATCAAGATATAGGAAGCCAAAGATACTTTCATCAACCGTTATGGGCACACAGAATATGGTGTGAAGCTGAAAATCCTGAACGCTTATCGCAGCTTTGAATCGGTTGTCCTCCAAAGCATTATAAGTACTGACCATCTCCAGAGTGCTTTGTGAGAGCGAAAGTACAGACTTGCTGACTCCAGCGACGTTGCCCAGAATCTGTTTTTGCCTGTCAATCTGCACTTTATAGATGTTGTTACCGTCGCTATCCTTTTTGATCAGAAAACCTCTACCGGCATTTGTAAAATCTATGGCACTGGAGACAATCTCATGTTCCAGATCGCTGATTTCCACAATGCGCATCATTTCATGAGAGATCTTCATCAAATCGTTCATCTTTTGGATGCGCAGAGTTATTTCCGAGAAATCTTGAATGCGCACTATCAGAGCAGAGAGGTGCTGTTTGATGTTGCGCATAATAGATATTTCCTGCTTGGTAAAAGGCAATTCCCCATCATCATTCAATGCAAGATAACCCACTCGTTTCATGCCTGTTTGCAGAGGTATTATCGCCATGTTCTTACCATCAATCACGCTCAACACAAGATTCTCATTACGCATAGCTTTATCGATGTCCTGCCCCAATTGCGGATCAACCACGCTGGATTGAGAACTATTGTATTGATGGAAAGTAGTGTAATTCTGAATTCTGTCACTATATTCCATCAATCTGAACTGCCAAGGGCTCAAAACTTCATGGATACCTTTTCCAATAAGGAATTTGATGCGATCCACATTGTAAACGTTTGCTATGTTGAAGAGGAGCTCGTTCCACTTGTGTCTAAGGTCCTTGGCTCGAGACTTCACAGGAATCAGATTGAACTTGCGGAGTTGATTAAGTTTATATAGGTTTACTTCCAGGTAGTTGCTTCTATCATCTTCAGGTGTATTCTCAGTAATTTGTTCCAAATAGCCTTGGTATTCTGCGTAACTATGTTCTGCATGATCGTCTTGTTTCAGTTCCAGTAAAACCTGGATACGTATCTGATACAGCTCAACAAAGAGCTGATAGTATTCATATTCCTGCCATTCAAGGAAATACTTTTTAACCTTCCGCAAAATCTCTCGTAAGGGAATCTTCTCATTCATCAAGTCCACTCGCAGTTGCAGAATGTCCAATTTGCATAACCAATAGCGATAGTGGTTCTCTTCTGATATTAAGCGCGCTTTATCGATCAATTCCTGGGCTTTTTCATAGTCACCCAAACCATAATGACAGGCAGTTTCCAAGATATAAAACACATTTATGGCGTAAGTATTATTGATCTCGCCAGCATGGCGGATTGCTAGCTTCAATTCCGCCAGAGCTTTCTCATAGTCATGTTCGGACATAGCAATCAAGCTTAGTACATTGTGATGAAACTCCTCTTCATGCAGATGCTTGAAATCGATTTGAACGTTGCTGCTTAGAAGTTTGCGAAGTTTCTTGGTACTCATCATTTCGCTTAGATAATAGAAATATGTCTTCACTAAAGGATTTATCTCACGCAATTTTCCTCGGGTAAGTTCCGGTTGACTTTCAAGAATAAACTCGTAGTAATGACCAAAACCCTTTATTTTACTTTTTGCCAGTGCCAAGTTTCGCTGGATAGAATCAATATAGGTCACACTACTGATGGATCGGATCAAATCGCGGCAAGAAATCAATAGGGTTTCAGCTTCTCTAAACTCACCCATTTTGATCTTGGCCTCACCTTGATTCAATAGTGCCAAGGCTTTTATGGTGGTGAGATTCAGCTCATTTGCGTATTTGTATGCCAGCTGGGAGTAACTGCTTGATTGCACTGTGATGCCTTGTTTGAGATAGAGATCCGAAAGGTTATTGTAGATAAGTCCCCAGAAACGCCTGATGTTGTATCGTTTCCAGATGCTGAGAGCCATATTCAGGTGTTCAGTGGCTTCGTCGATGTTCTTCAGATCGCTGTGGAATACCCCCAGATCATTGTGCATGGAAGCCAGGCGAACCATTACCCGGGAATCGTGCTCCGGAGGTATAGTCTCCAAAAAGTCTTCAAGAGTCTTAATTGCACGGTCATAGTCTTTCTTTTGTCCGTAATACACTGCCAGGCGATCAGTAAAGACTATATGCAAATCAAGAGGTAATTTAGATGCCAGCGCAAGATCCAGATACTGCTTAGCTTTTTCCGGCTCAGAACGCAGATATACTTGAATGTAACCTATCCAAACCAGAAGTTGTTGCTTACCTGTAATAATAAGGCTTTCTGCTTTTTGGAAGCTCTCTAGTGCGGCTTTAAGATCTTCACGCATAAAGAGTATAGTGCCGATACTGTGATATTTCTCAAACAACTCGGGTATCTGGTCTGCGTTGTCCAGTAAAAATCCAGCGCGCTCAAAAAAGCCAGTTAGTTCAGTCTTTTCTTGAAAGATTGCCAGATCATTTATCACATCTTTGGTTTCTACTTCAGTGCGAGGATCGAAATCCAGTTTGAGAACACTTAACATGGCATCGTAAGCCTGAGACTGTTCATAGTCTTCGCTCAAGAGATTTGAGAGCTTCAAATAATACGTGCGGGCAGATTGCAGATCCTGTGCAATGAATGCATTTTCGATCAATCCCAAGCAGGTGTCTTTGTCAATGATCTCTTTTCGGGCATAAAACTTCAAAATCCGTTTTGATACCAGCACATGAACCTTGTGGTCAGATTCCGAGAACATACGGTCTTTTGCTTCTATGAAGCTAAAACTGTAGTACTTGCCTTTCTTGCTGAGTATCTCGTTGTAGGTGGCATCATTCAGCAGGTTGTAGAGTTCGGTATCCTTCAACTTGAGTATGTAAATAATCAATTCCCGGCTCAAGGGGGTCTGTACGATGCTTAGCTTTTGCAGTAAGGCATAATTTTGAGAAGTAAGATGGCTCATTCTGGAATAGATCGAGTGCAGGAGGCGTGAGGGCAGTTGATAATATTTAAGGCTCTCCGGAAAGATGACTTCATCTTCCAATACTATGCTTTTCCTCTGCACCAGATCGATAAGAATTTCACGGATGAAGTGGGGATTACCAGAGCTTCTCCGATATAGCTCTTCACATATATTATCTGGTGCAGGCACAGGTAGCAGCTTGTCTATGTAGGATTTACTTTCATCAATGTTCAAGAAAGGAAGATTAATCATCACCGTATGATTGATCTGGCTGACTTTATTAAAGTCGTTGCAGGATAGCACAATCATCATCTTTTTCTGTATCAGGATCGGAGACATGAAGTTGATGAAATCTATGGTGTGCCGATTCACATAATGGAAGTTGCGAATGATGAATATGATGGGCTTATGCTCTGATAGATGAACTAGGAGACTCTTTACGCTTTCAAAATCCAATTTGAGCTCTTCTGCGCTCTGACTGAGTGCTTTAGCTTCTTGCTCTTCACCAAACAGGTATTGTTTAAATTTTTTCGATATCTGTGCCAGAAATTCATGACCTTCTACCTCTTCATCACTGAGAGACTGCACATATTCCTTGATCAGTGCGAAAAAGGCTTCATGTTCAGTGCGAGTGCAGGAGTAATCGAAAAGGAAAAATTCACCGCCCAACAAATGATAGCGGAATAGGGATAATATACTGTCTTTCCCGAGACCGTCTCCCCCTATCACGGAGATAATCTTACCATTTGCTTCACAAACGGAAGGGACAAAATCAAGGATCTGATGAGAATACTTACCCCGCACAATATAACTATTGAAACGTAAAGTGTTTACAATGGACCAAGATGCAGAAAACGGGTATTCATCGTGATGAATTCGGTTTATATAACCAATGATCTCCTGACCGCTTTGAAACCTGTTCTCTGGATTACGTTCCAAAAGCCGTAGAATAAAGCGCTCCAGTTCTGGTGGTATGCTCTTATTAAGCGAGGAAGGAAAATTGGGAATAAAGTACTGATGCCCACCCGTTATCAGAGCATTCAATTGATCCACACTAAAAGGAAATGAACCAGTACAAAGGCGATACAACAACACACCCAGGCTGTAGAAATCACTGCGCTCGGTAGCTTGTTGCCCCATTAGCAATTCTGGAGCAATGTAGGGTAATGTTCCAGATACATGCTGACTGTCTCGCGAAGGATCTACCTTAGAAAAACCATAATCTATTAGATTGATCACGATATGAGGGCCTTCCATGCGATACAATACATTCTCCAGTTTGAGGTCTTTGTGCAGAATATTCTGATTGTGCAGGGCATGTAAAGCGTATGAGATCTGGACTACAATGTCATAGATAAAACTGATCCTGGCTTTGGAGAATCGATAGTTGACTAGGGTCTTGCCTTCAAAATAATCCGATATGAAGTAGATGTGGTCACCCACGTGTCCAAAATCCACAACATGAGATAAATTGGGATGCTCTATCTTTGTGATGTGATGCATATCTTCCGCACTAAAATAGCGGTAAAGCTCTTCTGATGATAGATATTGAAACAGCTTCAGACTATATAGTTTGTTTGTGCGGATATCCCGAACTTTATATACATTCGCCCAGCTTCCCGATCCGAGACTCTCCAAAACTTCATAACGATGATCTATGTACATCAACTGCTCCCATAGCATGATAAGCCTATTTTTCCACATAAATCATACTGTCAATCAGAATCTTTCCTAGTGACTCTTCAAGGTACGAATGTCGTTCTGCTGCTAGGCTGCCATACCCAAATTTGGCTGATACTTTTAACAAACGATTAAACTTAGAAAATGGAGTTCATTTGACCTTACGTTTCTTATTGTATACCTATACGTTATGCGGTCAAATGGACTTCAGTTACAGGGGTATATTCTATGAATTGCCTGAAGTCTAAACCACCCTTTAACTTATTTTAACAGGGATATATAGCATAGGTATCTTGAACTCCAGCACATTGATACATCTACCAAACGGTTCAAAAGCTTCATTCCTCCTCTGGTTTATCGATACTTGAACCTGATATTATCGGGTGATCATCGAGGGAACACAGGATGATAACGGCTTGATATCAGCTTCAACACTGCATAGAACAAAGGGAAAGAGGAGAATGATTCAAAAGCTCCCTTGGGTCGCTGTGGCAATTCGTGGAATACCACACCAAGCCTGACATGACACTGGATAGTTTTCGAGTTTTAACTCGGATAATGCGATTGGATTTCATTTGACCTTATATCTTATAGTATATCTATAGTTATAAGGTCTAATGTACTTCAATATCTGTGGTGAATTCTCTGCATTACACGAAGTCCAAGCCACCCCTTAGTTTATTTTAACAGAGATAGATAGCATAGGTGTCTTGAACTCCGTGCATTTAAGCTCCCCAATTACTCGCTATAGTTGCACAACAATGCTTATAATCTTCTACCGTTTACGGTTCTAGAGTGTTTGTAGTGTTCCAAGTTTGGAAAAAGGGGTTACATAACGATAGTTCTATGATGCTCAGATCACTTTTTTCCCTTGAACATATCGTAGCCGTGCTTCCAGCGTTTGTGTACCCAAAACCAATGATCGGGGTATTTATGGATGTAGTCTTCCGTTATGCGAATTATCTTATTAAGGATGATGGCAATATTCTCTTCATTGTCTTCCAGTTCCGGATGGTATATCATTTTGGAAAACTCAAAGATGATTTTGTCTTCAGGACTCCGGATCACAAAACCGGGGACAATGGGAATCTGATAACGCAAGCTTAGCTTTGCCACACCTTTCCAGTGTGAAGCGGGATATCCCAAAAAATCCAGAATGATACCTTTGCTACCGGCATTTTGGTCTGCCATAATTGCTACAACGCGCTTTTCAGAAAGGTCGGAGATGATTTTGCGCAGACCATGCTTCATATCGATAATATGCATTCCGCTACGTGTTCTGATGGCATTTGTGTAGGCATCAAAGAGTGTATTCCGTTGTTTCTTTACAATCACGCTTAGAGGAATTCCCTGGAGCGGTAGAATCCTTGCTGCTTCCCAGTTTCCGAAATGAGCTGCTGCCATCAAGACTCCTTTGCCTAGATTTCGAGCTTCTTGCATATATTCGGAGCCTACGATAATCGACTTTTCGCTTAAGGCACTATCGTCCATAAAGTACTCTTCTAATATGTTCAAGGCCATTTGACGATAGATTCCTCTGATCAAGCAGTTTATTTTGGCTGTAGACCAAGTGGGATACACATGTCTGATCTGAGTATCAGCTACATCCCTGCGAATGCGCAGATGATAACCGATGGTCATGAATAGAAACATAATGATCGCTCTGCAAATCCTGTAGGGTAATGCACCAAGCAGGGCTATCAAAGCTCTAAATGGATAGTACTCCAAGGCGTTCTGAATGGCTTTACTATTGGTCTTCAAAGTTTATCAGCTCAGCACATTCAGTTTGTTCATCAACACATTTTTGGACACAGCACCGATGGAACTGTCCTGCAGTATACCATCTCGAAAAAACAAAAGAGTGGGAATACTCATCACACTATGCTTTCCAGCTAGTTCGGGATAATCGTCCACATTTACTTTACCGATTGTAATATCTTGATGCTCGGATGCCAATTCTTCCAAAATGGGAGCAATCATATTGCATGGGCCACACCATGGAGCCCAGAAATCAATGATAACCTGTCCTTGTGCAATAACATCAGAAAAGTTCGTATCTGTAACTTCTATTATCATGTGATACTCCTTATTGTCCTTTATAGAGAAGATAAGTGCATCCTGACTCCATGCAAGCTCCTAATGGCAATCGACTAATTGTAACCCAAAACAGGTTTCAACTGATTCATTGTTGAGCTACGATTATACAGATTGCTTGCTGGAAAAGCAAACTCCCCAAACCATAATCGTTTAGGATCGGGGAGTTCACGATCTCGTGTGCTCTGGCAAAGCTACAAGTATGTCCAGGCTTTATTAGAAAAAGAGATCTCTGTTTCCAGCTTTCAACTCGGTCAGTTTCTCAATCACGGATTGCTTCATCTTGGGATCTTCGATCTTGGCAATCTCCCTGTCAATTAACTCTAATCCGCTCTTGCGGGTACGCTCTGATGAGAAATCGAAGAGGTATTCCGCAAAAGTAAGCAGAGCATTGGGAGTGCAAAACCTTTTCACAAAACCGGGGATGGCAAATTCCATAAAATGCTCACCCGTTCTACCAGCTCTGTAACAGGAAGTGCAAAACGATGGGATGTAACCACCTTTAGCAAGTTCATAGATCACATCGTCCAAAGATCGCGTATCACCCAGTACAAACTGGGATTTTTTGCGAGACTCATCATCCTTGTGTGAATAATCGCCTACACCGATTGAGCTTCCGGCATCGATTTGCGAGACTCCAAAGCGCAGAACTTCATTGCGAATTTCAATTGATTCGCGAGCCGTAAGAATCATGCCGGTATAAGGTACGCTGAGACGAATAACAGCTACCAACAGTTTGAAGTCTTCATCCGATACCCTGAAAGGAGGATGCTGGGTAAAAGCGGTTCCAATGGCAGGTTCGATGCGCGGGAATGAAATGGTATGAGGACCTACGCCAAAGGTATCTTCCAAATGAATGGTATGATACAATAATGACATTACCTCAAAGCGCCAATCATACAAACCCATCAACGCACCAATGCCCAGATCGTCGATCCCTGCCTTCATGGCACGGTCTAAGCCGTCCAAGCGCCACAGAAAGCTGCTCTTTGGACCCTTGGGATGTAGTTTTTCATAAGTCTTCTGGTGGTATGTCTCCTGGAATATTTGATAGGTTCCGATACCAACAGACTTAACCACCCTGTACCCTTCAATATCCATGGGAGCAGCGTTTATGTTTACTCTGCGAATTTCACCCTTCTTGTATTTGGTGTCATATACCGTTTGCACTGTCTCCGCGATGTACTTCGGATCATACATCGGATGCTCACCATAGACCATGATAAGACGTTTATGTCCCGTCTCAACCAAAGATTTGGTTTCTTCAACCAATTGTTCGTGACTGAGGGTGCTGCGTTGGCATTCTTTGTTCGATATACGAAATCCGCAATAAACGCAGTCGTTTACACATTCGTTACCCACGTAAAGAGGTGCAAATAGAACAATACGGTTTCCATATATCCGTTCCTTCAGTTCATGTGCCCCTTCCATGATCATCTTTCGCAATTCTGGATCTTTAACGTTGACTAGAGCTGCGGTTTCTGCTGGTTCCAATCTGTTCTTATCCAGTGACTTTTGGATGATGTCCCTGATTCTGCTTGCGGAAGCGTTTTTTTCACTTTCCAGCAAAGCTTCGATCGTGGCATCTGGGATAAAGGATTTGATTCCTTCTGTGCTAATCTTCATTTTTATCTCCTGGTTCAATTTTCAAAGTCTGTGTTTTCACTCTCACACCGTCCAACATGCCCATCTTTCCAGAAAATGCTCCCATCTCGGAAGTTTCCATTTCCATGATCAGAAAGATAACAGATGCACCCCAATCCCGCATAGGATAGCCCACCCGCAACAATATATGCGGGGCATGACTATGCAGCATTTCACTAACAGGTTGAAAGGCCTTTTCGATATCATCTACGATGATGGTTACCACATGTCTTCTTACTGTCATAATTCTTCCAATGATAGCGAAAAGAGAATACTTTGATGGCACAATCAGGAGGATTTCATTCCACCCTTGATGCCAGAACGAATCTCTCATCGCAGGTATTTTGTACCATGATAAAATGGAGATGAAATCTGGCAAGAGAAAATTAT